>DATCZF010000068.1:0-4189 GCA_036526055.1 Woeseiaceae bacterium | reverse complement strand
ACATCACGGCCGTGATCGATCGTGCGCAAGCGTTGCTCGGTACCGAGGCTTTCGCCAGCCTGCGGCAACAATCCCTGAGTTTGATTCGCGACGAAATCCGCGAAGACCTGCTCGAGTTCGGCGTGCGTTTCGACAACTGGTATTCGGAACAAAGCCTCGAAGCAAATGACCTGATCGACAAAGCGCTCGATGTGCTTCGTGAGCGCGGCATGCTGTACAAACAGGATGGCGCAACCTGGTTTCGCTCCAGCGACTTCGGCGACGAGAAAGATCGCGTCGTCATTCGCGAAAATGGCAAGAAGACCTATTTCGCATCCGACATTGCCTATCACTTCGACAAGCGACAGCGCGGCTACGATCACCTGATCGATGTGCTCGGCGCCGATCACCATGGTTATGTTGCGCGCGTGCGTGCGGGTCTGCAGGCTTTCGGTTACGCGGGTGACTCGTTCGAAGTACCGCTGATCCAGTTTGTCAGCCTGTATCGCAGCGGCGAAAAAGTCGCCATGTCCACGCGTTCCGGCGACTTCGTGACCCTGCGCCAGCTGCGTGAAGAGGTAGGCAATGATGCCGCGCGATTTTTCTTCGTCATGCGTTCGAATGACCAGCATCTCGACTTCGACCTCGAGCTGGCAAAATCGCGGTCGAATGACAATCCCGTCTATTACATACAGTACGCTCATGCGCGCGTCGCCAGCGTGTTTCGGCAGCTCGCGGAAAAATCGCTGGCCTGGGATCGCGAACAGGCGAGGACCGGTCTCGCGCTGTTGACTGCCGAGCACGAGAAAACGCTGATGGCAACCATGAGCCGTTACCCCGAGGTGATCGACCTCGCTGCACGCAACCGTGCGCCGCAGCACCTGGTGCATTACCTGCGGGATCTGGCGAACGATTTTCATACTTACTACAACGCGCACGTCTTCCTGGTGGACGACGCGGCGCTGCGCAACGCTCGCCTGTTATTGATCGAGGCTACGCGCCAGGTTGTCGCGAACGGCCTCGGCATCCTGGGCGTCTCCGCACCCGAGAGCATGTAACCCGATGACCGCAAAGAAGACCAGCCGCAAGAAACCGGTACGCGGAAACACTCGCAAGAAGCCCTTGCCAGGCTGGCTATGGCTGTCTTTTGGCCTCGCTATCGGCCTGTCAGTGGCGCTCGCCATATTCCTCAGCGACCAGCGCAGGCAAAGCGCGCAACACCTGGCGACACCGCCAGCCGCCAGCTCGCCGGTTGCAAAAAGCAGCGAGCCGGCCGCCAAGGCGGTCGAGTCCGCCAAGAAGGACGAGGAACCGAAGTACTCTTTTTATGAAATGCTGCCGAAATTCGAGGTTGTCATACCAGAGCAGGAGCGCCAGGTTCGTGCCGACACAGAGGCCGTTGCCGAAGAGCGTCCGGGTGTGTACGTCCTGCAGGCGGGATCCTTCACATCCCAGGCCGACGCGGATCGCCGCCGGGCACAACTCGCGCTGCAGGGCATCGAGTCAAGCATTCAGCGCGTCAGCATCGACGACAAGACCTACCATCGTGTCCGTGTAGGCCCGATCAACGACCTGGATCGCCTGAACACACTGCGCAGCCGCTTGCGCGAGGCTCGTATCGAAGTCCTGGTCATTCGACTTGGCGACTAAGGGTTTTTGCGCACTCTTTGCTGTCAGCGCCCTGTTGCTGGCAGGCTGCGCGGCGGCGCCCGTAGCGACGCCGTCCGACACAGCGCCTGCCGAAGCCGCCGGCGCGGCACCCACGATCGAGCCGACCGAACCCGATCCTTCCAGCGTGACGATGGCGGCAATTGCCGCAGAGGCCGAGAACCAGCGCCTCTCAAACCAGCGCATCAGCATCGCCTCGGTCGGGGACATGATGATTGGCACCGATTACCCGAAAAATACGCTGCCCGATGATGACGGCGCGAGCTTTCTTGGCGCGGTAGCGGGCATCCTCAGTGAGGCCGACATTGCTTTCGGCAACCTGGAAGGCGTGCTGCTGGAAGGCGGCGAACCCGCCAAGAAATGCAGCAACCCACAGGCCTGCTACCTGTTCCGGTCGCCGCCACGCTATGCACAACATTATGCGGATGCCGGCTTCGATGTGCTCAGCCTCGCCAACAACCACGCCCGTGATTTTGGCGAAGAGGGCAGAAGCGCCAGCATGCAGCACCTGGAGGCCGTGGGCATCGCGCATTCCGGGCGGGCCGGAGATTACGCGATCCTGACACACGACGGCCTGAGCATCGCCGTGATTGCCTTTGCGGTGACCAGGAACTCGAACATGATGCTCGACCTGGAACTGGCGGCAGCACGGGTCCGGGAGCAGGCGGCGCGCCACGATTTGCTGCTCGTGTCCTTCCATGGCGGCGCGGAAGGCCAGGATGCGACACGCCTGCCGTTTGCCGAAGAGGAATATTACGGCGAGCCGCGCGGTGACGTGGTGCGTTTCGCCCGGACGATGGTGGACGAGGGCGCCGACCTGGTCATCGGCCACGGCCCGCACGTGATCCGCGCCGCAGAGCTTTACAAGGACCGCCTGATTGCCTATAGCCTCGGGAATTTCGCCACCTACTACGGCATCAGCGTGGCTGGTATCAAAGGCGTTGCACCAATCCTGCAGACGACGCTGGACGGCCACGGCCGATTCGTCTCCGGCCAGGTTTATTCAACGGTACAGGAACGGCCCGCGGGGCCGCGGCTTGACGCCAGCCAGCGCGCCCTGCACCTGATGCGCAATCTGAGCATTCAGGATTTCGGCAACCCTGGCCTGCAATTCGGGGAAGACGGGGCGATTACTCCCATCGAGCGTGACACGCCGCAGCCTTATTGGCTGCAAACGGAAAACGCTGCGCCCTAATCGTCCTTGCCCGCCGCCTTGAAGTCGATCCCCAGCGAGCGCAACTTGCGATACAGGTGAGTCCGCTCCATGCCCACGCGTTTCGCCAGCTTGCCCACCTTGCCATCGCAAAGACCCAGCTGTTGCTGCAGGTAGGCCCGCTCGAACTGTTCGCGCGCCTCACGTAGCGGCAGTGACAGCAGGTCCTGTTTCACCAGCGGTTCGTCCGCGGCGATGCGGACGCCGAGGTCACGCTCAACCTCTTCGAGCGAAATTTCCTCCGGCCCCTCTGTCATCAGACGAGCCCTGACGAAGTTCTTCAGGCCATGAACGTTTTCCGGCCACGGGTGATTGCGCAGTCGATTTTGCGCCGCTACACCAAAGTGCCGGAACGCCAGGCCCTCACTCTCAACCAGCTTATCGACGTAGTAGGACAGCAGCTCTGGCACGTCCTCCGCATACTCGCGCAGCGGCGGTACCTGCAAAGACAGCACGTTAAGACTGGCGACGAGATCACGGCGCAATGTTCCTGCGGCTATTTTCGCCTCGTAATCTGGTGCAATCGAAGCGAGAACGTGCGCATTAACCTTGATTTCATCTTTGCCTCCGGCGCGCACGTAAAACCCCTGCTCCAACGCGCTCAGCAACAGCCGTTGCGCCTGCGGACACAGGTCTGTGAGTTCATCGATATACAGGGTACCGCCGCGCGCCTTGTCCAACGCGCCCTCCTGTATCGTCCCGCCCTCTTCGCTGCCGAACAATTGCGTCTCGGCATTGCTGTCGGTCACGGACGCCGCCATCAGCTTGACGAATTCACCGCTCGCAACGGCGCTCATCGAATGCAGGAATCGTGCAAAGGCGCCGCGACCGGTGCCCGTCTCACCGACGAACAAGACCGGCGAATCGTAGCCCGCAAAGCGACGTACCTGCTCGCGGACTTGTTGCATGACTCGGCTTCGACCGACGGGAATCGCAACTTCCGCGAGTAACTTGCGCGCGTCCCCGTCCTTCTTCTTGCCGGCCTCGAGCGCGCGCTCGACGGTTCTCAACAACTTTGCCAGCGACAATGGTTTTTCCACAAAATCAAATGCGCCAAGCCGGGTTGCCTCGACCGCGGTGTCCACCGTCCCGTGCCCGGACATGATCACGACCGGGCAACCGAGGCCGCCATTACTGGACCACTCGCGCAACAGGCTGATGCCGTCCGTATCCGGCATCCAGATATCGAGCAGCACCAGGTCGAAAGCCTCTTTTTTCCTGGCTGCCCGCGCTTCGGCCGCATCGGCAGCGCTCGTCACCTCAAATCCCTCGTCGCCGAGGATGTCCTTTATCAGCGACCGAATGTCCGCTTCGTCATCTACGACTAAT
>DATCZF010000067.1:0-8452 GCA_036526055.1 Woeseiaceae bacterium | reverse complement strand
TCTCCAATTACAGGTACGCCGTCCAGCGAGCAGCCATAGTATGCACCGATGCGCAGCAACAGCCCCGGCCGCGGTTTTCTGCAGTCACAATTGTCATTCGGCGCGTGCGGACAATAAGCGATCTTGCCGAGCACGCCGCCGGCCGCCGCAACCAGCCGGCGCATTTTGCGATGCATTGAATAAAGCGCGCTTCTCGAAAACAGGCCGCGGCCGATGCCCGACTGGTTGCTCGCCACAGCGACGGTAAAGCCGGCGCGCGACAGGCGTGCTATTGCCTCGATGCTTCCGGGAAGCGGCACCCACTCGGCGGCCGATTTGATGTAGTCATTCGAGTCTTCGTTGATGACGCCGTCCCTGTCGAGTATGACAAGCTTCATTCGCAGGTCAGCCGATCGACAGGCAGGATACGTCCGCGATGTTCAGGAACACGCCGCGCAACTCGGCGAGCAGCGCCAGGCGATTGCGCCGTACCGCGTCATCGTCGGCCATCACCAGCACGTCATCGAAAAAGCGGTCCACGACCTCGCGCAAATCAGCAAGCCGACTCAGCGCCGCTGCGTAATCTCTTGTTTCGAGCAGCGGGGCGACCGCCTGGCGCGCACCCAGAAGCGCCTCATAGAGCGCGGCCTCCGCAGGCTCCTCGAGCAGCGCCGGGCTTAACTCGGCGTTGGAGTCATCACCGGCCTTGCGCAGTATGTTGGCGATGCGTTTGTTGGCGGCGGCCAGGCTGATCGCTGCGTCATCGCCGACGAACTCGAGCACGGCGCGCATGCGGGCATCAAAGTCGAGCAGCGAGTGCGGCTCCCGCGCGAGGACCGACTCGAAAATCTCGTTGCTGTAGCCGGCCGACTGCTCGAGATAGTAAGCGCGCATGCGCTCCGTAATGTAGTCGTACAGGTCATCCATGATGACGGCACTGTCCGCAGTTGTGTCGCAGGGCTGTGCCTGCACGGCGTGCCGTATGGCGGCAACCAGGTCACACTCCACGCGCTTCTCGATGATGATTCGCACAAGACCCAGCGCGCTGCGCCGCAGGCCGAAGGGGTCGCGATTACCACTCGGTTTCTTGCCGAGCGCGAAAATTCCGGCGAGCGAGTCGAGCTTGTCTGCGATGGCGACCCATTGGCCCGCCCGCGTTTCCGGCAGGTCATCACCGGCAAAACGAGGCGCGTAATGTTCGCGAATCGCTCGGGCGACCTCGGCGGGCTCGCCATCGGCAGCGGCATAGTATGCGCCGACAATACCCTGCAGCTCGGGAAACTCGCTGACCATGTCGCAGACGAGGTCACACTTCGACAACATGGCAGCGCGCGCGCTTTCCACAGGCGACTCATCGCGGGCTTCGGCGAGCATTGTCGCGAGCTCTGCGACGCGCACGCTCTTTTCGTAAATGGAGCCGAGCCCCTGTTGATAAACCACCTGCTTCAACGAGTCGAGGCGCGCGGCGAGAGGCCGCTTGCGATCCGACGCCCAGAAGAACGCGGCATCCGCGAGGCGCGGCGTGACGACGCGCTCGTTGCCATCGATGACTTTTTCCGGGTCTGTGCTCGCGAGGTTCGCAACGAACGCGAAGCGCGGCAGCAGCGCTCCATCGTCGCTCTCGATGGGAAAATAGCGCTGGTGGTTTTGCAGCGTTGCCACCAGCACTTCACGCGGCAGCGCAAGGTAATCTTCGGCAAAGGAGCCGACAAGCGCGACGGGCCACTCGGTCAGCGCGGTGACTTCGTCGTACAGCGCATCGTCCGTGACGGGTCGCCCGCCGGCACCGGCCGCGGCGGCAATCACGCCAGCGACAACGAGCTCGCGGCGCTCATCAAAATCGGCGACGACGCGGCCCTGTTGGCGCAGCACCACCGCGTAATCGGAAGGACGGGTGATGGGCAGCTCGCCGGGGGCGTGGAAGCGATGCCCGCGGGTGCTTGCGCCCGCGCTTACGCCGAGCACATCGCCGGCCACGACTTCGTCGCCATGCAGCATGACCAGCCAGTGCACCGGGCGCACGAACTCCGCCTCGCCGGCGCCCCAGCGCATGCGGCGTGGAATCGGCAGGCTGTCGAGCGCGGCCTGCACGATGCCGGGCAGCAGGTCGGCTGCCGGCTGACCGGTCTTGCGGGTTTCGCAAATGAGCCACGCGCCCTTGTCGCTTTCTTCCTGCTTGAGCTCGGAGGCGTCAACGCCGCACTTCGTCGCGAACGCGATGCCCGCCTGCGTCAGCTTGCCATTCTTGTAGGCAACGCTGACCGGCGGGCCCTTGAGAACCAGGTCTTCGTCGGGCTGTGCACAGGCGAGGTCGGCCACCAGCAGGCCAAGCCGGCGCGGGCTTGCATACGGCTGGGTGCCAGCAAAAGTGAGGTTGCTGTCCTGCAACAGGCTGGTGAGCTTTTCGGCAAACGCGTCGCGCAGCTGGCGCAACGCAGTCGGCGGCATTTCCTCGGTGCCCAGCTCGACCAGGAAATCGGCGCTTTTTTGTGTCGTCATTTTCCGGCTCCGCCCCTGACCGACTCGACCATCGGGAAGCCGAGCGCCTCGCGGCTTGCGTAGTAAGCCCCGGCAACGGCGCGCGCCAGTGTGCGCACGCGCAGGATGAAGCGCTGTCGTTCACTGACGGAAATGGCCTGGCGGGCGTCGAGCAGGTTGAAGGTGTGCGACGCCGTCAGCATCTGCTCGTAGGCCGGCAGCGCGAGGCCGCGCTCGATGAGTCGCAGGCATTCGCTTTCCGCCCGGTCAAACTGGGGAAACAGCGCGTCGACATCGGCCTCCTCGAAGTTGTAGACCGACTGTTCGACCTCGTTCTGGTGATAGACATCGCGATACGTAATCGTGCCAAGCGGCCCCTCGGTCCAGACCAGGTCGAAGATGCTGGCAACGTCCTGCAAATACATGGCGATGCGCTCGAGCCCGTAGGTGATCTCGCCGGTCACCGGCCGGCACTCGAGGCCGCCAACCTGCTGGAAATAGGTGAACTGCGTAACCTCCATGCCATTCAGCCAGACCTCCCAGCCCAGCCCCCAGGCGCCCAGCGAGGGCGACTCCCAGTTGTCTTCGACAAAGCGAATGTCGTGGATCAGCGGGTCAATGCCCAGCGCCCGCAGGGAATCGAGATACATCTCCTGGATGTTGTCCGGCGAGGGCTTGATCACCACCTGGTACTGGTAATAGTGCTGCAGCCGAAACGGGTTCTCCCCGTAGCGTCCGTCGGTCGGCCGCCGGCTCGGCTGGACGTAGGCCGCGCTCCAGGGCTCGGGCCCGATCGCACGCAAAAAGGTCGCCGGGTGGAATGTGCCCGCGCCCATTTCCATGTCATAAGGCTGCGCCACAACGCAGCCGCGTTCCGCCCAGAATTGTTGCAGGGTCAGGATGAGGTCCTGAAACGTCCGCGGAGAGGGTGGGTTTTCCTTATTCATCAGGGATTTCGCGGCCAAAACTAGCGCGCAAGTATAACGGAGAAAGCCTCGACTGCCGATCCCTTGCAGGCAAAGAATTTCAGGTGCGAGCCACGCGCTTTTGCACTATTATGGTGCGCAACTTGCGACCCGCGCACCGAATTGGTGCGCGCGCCTGCTGACGAGGCTGGTAAAGGCCTTTGTTTTCAATGGCCTGGAATGTGCTCGCGATTGGCATGATTCCTGCAATTGAAGAACAGGCAGCCACGCAATGGCGTGGCAAACAGTTAACCGAATTACCCGGAGGAAATTCCATGACGCCCGCTGACGTGCTCGGCCTTTTGAAGGAAAAAGAGGTCAAATTTGTTGACCTGCGCTTCACCGATACCAAGGGGAAGGAGCAACATGTCACCATTCCCGCGCACACCATGGATGAAGAGGTGTTCGAGGATGGCAAGATGTTCGACGGCTCCTCGATCGCAGGCTGGAAGGGCATCAACGAGTCCGACATGATTCTCATGCCCGACCCGGCGTCTGCCGTGATCGACGTGTTCACGGAAGACACCACCATGAACCTGCGCTGCAACGTGGTAGAGCCGGCGACGATGCAGGGATACGATCGCTGTCCGCGCTCGCTCGCAGCACGCGCCGAGGCGTATCTGCAATCTACCGGCATCGCTGACGCGGCGTACTTCGGACCGGAAAATGAATTTTTCGTGTTTGACGACGTGCGCTGGGACGCCACGATGCAGGGCGCGTTCTACTCGATCGACTCCAGCGAAGGCGCCTGGAATTCATCGCGCAGTTACGAGGACATGAACACCGGCCATCGACCGACGGTCAAGGGCGGTTATTTCCCGGTTCCTCCGGTCGACTCGCTGCACGACCTGCGCTCCGCGATGTGCCTTGCGCTCGAGGAAATGGGGCTGCAGACGGAAGTTCATCACCATGAAGTTGCGACGGCCGGCCAGTGCGAGATCGGCGTGCGTTTCAATACACTGGTCCGCAAAGCGGACGAGGTACAGGTTCTCAAGTACGTCATTCACAACGTTGCGCACAGCTACGGCAAAACCGCGACGTTCATGCCAAAGCCACTCGTTAACGACAACGGCAGCGGCATGCACGTGCATCAGTCCCTGTTCAAGGACGGAGTGAACCTGTTCTCCGGAGACGGCTACGGTGGCCTGTCGGATACCGCGCTGTATTACATCGGCGGCATCATCAAACACGCTCGCGCGCTGAACGCGTTCACCAACCCGGCAACGAACAGCTACAAGCGCCTGGTGCCCGGGTTCGAGGCGCCGACCATTCTTGCGTACTCGGCGCGCAATCGCTCCGCGTCAATTCGCATTCCCTACATCGCCAACCCGAAGGGCCGGCGTATCGAGGTTCGCTTCCCGGACTCGATGGCCAACCCGTACCTCGCATTCACGGCGTTGATGATGGCCGGGCTGGACGGCATTCAGAACAAGATTCATCCGGGCGACGCGATGGACAAGGATCTCTATGACCTGCCGCCGGAAGAGGAAAAGAACCTCAAGCTGGTCGCGTTCTCGCTCGACGAGGCGCTTGCGGCGCTGGACGACGACCGCGAATTCCTCAAGGCCGGCGACGTATTCGGAGACGACCTGATCGATGCTTACATCGACCTGAAGATGGAAAACGTCACTCGGCTGAGAATGACCACGCATCCCGTCGAGTTCGATATGTATTACAGCCTGTAGAGGCTGCGGCAAGAATCCGGGCGACATTATGTCGCCCGGAAGCTTTCGACCAAACTGTGTCGCTGCTATGCTCAGAACATGCGCTACCTTATTTTCATCGTTTTGCTGCTGTGTGCCGGCGTCGCGTCTGCACAGACCTACCGCTGGGTGGATGAGGATGGTGTCGTGCATTACTCCGACCGGCCGGTCGAAGGCGCAGAAGAGGTTTCCATCGATTACATTCGCCCGAGCAGCACGGCGCGCCAGCCGAGCACGGTCTTGCGGCGGGATCGGCGCGCAGCCGCCGATAGTGCGGCCGCAGAACAGGGCGCCGAAACCTACCAGTCCCTGGAAATCGCTTCGCCTGCCGAAGAAGAGACGATATGGAACAACGCGGGCCTGCTGACGGTAAGCCTGAGCCTGCAGCCGGGTCTGCAGACGGGACACCGGGTTCGAGTGTACCTGGACGGGACGCCGACCGACGCCAGCAGCACGAGCGTGGAGCTGAGCGACGTGTATCGCGGGGCGCACACGCTGCAGGCGGAGGTGCTGGACGCCAGCGGGACGATGCTGCTGCGCAGCCAGCCGCGCACGTTCTTCGTGCAGCAGACCAGCGTGCGGCGCAACTAGACACTCACCTCGCCAGCAATCTGCTGGAATCACTGAATACCAGCGTCATCATTCTTGATGGCGGTCTTGCTGTGCGCTACATGAACCCGGCGGCCGAGAGCCTGCTCGGCATCAGCAGCCGGCGCGCCAGTGGAGCGCGGCTCGCGGAGCTGGTCGTGGATGACGGTGCGCTGGAGGATCTCGTTGCCCGCGTGCAGCAGAGCCAGCAGAGCTTTAGTCGCGAACTCGAAATTCGCGCCAACAGCGTAGGCAGCGAGGAGCGCATGGTGGATTGTCGGGCGTCCTTGCTGATGATGGATGCGACGGAGGCCTGCATCCTGCTGGAGCTGACGGATTTCACGCAGCGCGCCCGCATCAGCCGGGAAAATGCGCTGGTCCTGCAGCACGGCGCGGGACGGCAAATGATTCGGCAGCTGGCGCACGAAATCAAGAACCCGCTCGGCGGCCTGCGCGGCGCCGCACAGCTGCTGGCGCGCGAGCTCGGCAGCGCAGAACTCGAAGAGTACACCAGCGTAATCATCAGCGAAGCCGACCGGCTTGCAGGGCTGGTCGACACGCTGCTGGGCCCGGGCGGCCCACCCAACAAACAGCCGCACAACCTGCACGAGCTGCTCGATCACGTGGCGCGGCTCGTCGAAGCAGAAAGCGGGAATCGCGTTGTCGTCAGGCGCGACTATGACCCGGGCCTGCCATTGTTGCCGGTGGACCGCGATCAGCTGATCCAGGCGCTGCTCAACCTGACGCAAAACGCGAGCGCCGCAATGCCCGACGGCGGCAGCCTGACGCTTCGCACTCGGGCTGCAAGCAACTTCATGATTGGCGACACGCGTCACCGGGCGATCGCCAGTATCGAAATCGAGGATGACGGCATCGGCATACCGGCGGAGCTGCAGCCCTCCATTTTCTACCCGCTGGTGACCAACCGGGTCGATGGCACCGGGCTGGGGTTGCCGGTTGCCCAGGAGCTGGTCAGCCGCCACGGCGGGCTGATCGAATTTGAAAGCCGGCCCGGCAGAACCGTGTTTTTCGTGCGCCTGCCAATCGGCGAGGTGAGCGATGGCTGAGCCAAAGTTACAGGTCTGGGTGGTGGACGACGATCACTCGGTACGCTGGGTGCTGGAAAAAGCGCTGCGCAAGGCCGAAATGGAGCCACGCTGTTTCGAGCGGGGCGAACACCTGCTCGAGGCGCTGCAGCACGGCGCGCCCGATGTGCTGGTCACGGACGTGCGCATGCCGGGAATCGATGGCCTGGAATTGCTCGAGCGGCTGGGGGCGTCGCATCCGCAGCTGCCAATCATCGTGATCACCGCGCACTCCGATCTCGATAACGCCGTTGCCGCATACCAGGGCGGAGCGTTCGAGTACCTGCCCAAGCCCTTCGACATCGATGACGCAGTCGGCCTGGTGCGCAAGGCGGCCCGTCGCAATGGCGGCGACAGCGAAGATGTCACGACACTGCCCGCCGTCATCCCCTCGCTGATCGGCCAGGCGCCGGCGATGCAGGAGGTGTTTCGCTCGATCGGGCGGCTGGCGCGCTCGAGCATGACCGTGCTGATTACCGGCGAGTCCGGCACCGGCAAGGAGCTGGTAGCGCGCGCGCTGCATCAGCACAGCCCGCGGGCGAACAAGACGTTTGTTGCGCTCAACACCTCCGCGATTGCGGCGGAGCTGCTCGAGTCAGAGCTCTTCGGTCACGAAAGGGGCTCGTTTACCGGGGCGAACGCGCGCCGCATCGGGCGCTTCGAGCAGGCGAATGGCGGCACGCTGTTTCTTGATGAGATCGGCGACATGTCGCCGGCATTGCAGACGCGGCTGCTGCGGGTGCTGGCCGAAGGGGAGTTTTACCGGGTCGGTGGCGAGCAGTCCATCAAGGTGGACGTGAGGGTCATCGCGGCAACCAACCAGAACCTCGCGCGGGCGACGCGAGAGGGCCGGTTTCGAGAAGACCTTTATCACCGCCTTAACGTGATACGCATCGAGACGCCGCCATTGCGGCAGCGCCCCGAGGACATACCGCTGCTGCTTGCGCACTACCTCGCGGCGGCCGCGCGTGATCTCGACACCGGCGCGAGGTCGCTGAGCCCGGAGGCGCTGGCGCTGTTGCAGGCATTCGACTGGCCGGGCAACGTCCGGCAGCTCGTCAATGCATGTCGTCGCCTGACTGTCATCGCTCCCGGTAACGTCATCACGGCGGCAGATATACCGGAAGACCTTGGCGGCCGCCCTGCCCAGGCAGGCTCAACGCGCGAGTGGCTGAACAGCCTGGCTGGGTGGGCCGAGCGTGAGCTCAGCAATGAGCCCGGCGCCAGCGAGCCGCTGGCGCCTCGTGCGCAGGCGGAGCTGGAGCGCACGCTGATTCGCGTGGCGCTGCGACAGGCCGGCGGGCAGCGGCAGCTGGCAGCGCAACTGCTTGGCTGGGGCCGCAATACGCTGACGCGCAAGATTCGCGCGCTGGGTCTCGAAGAGGAATTCTAGAGCGCCTTAGCGCTCGCAACTGTCCGCGCGTGCGCCGGGCAGCTCCAGGCTGCCGACCAGGTCGGCCACCGAGTTCAGCCCGTGCCGCTGCAGGTAGTCCGCAATACCGGTGTTGATGTCGTGGCAGATCAGGGGCTCGTAAAACAGCGCCGTGCCGACGCCGACGGTGCTTGCCCCGGCAATCAGGAATTCGAGCGCATCGTGTGCCGAGGTGATTCCGCCCTGGCCGATGATCGGCACCCGGTGCGGCGCCGCAACCTC
>DATCZF010000066.1:0-14723 GCA_036526055.1 Woeseiaceae bacterium | reverse complement strand
CCTATCGCTGGTTTTTCCTGCGCTCACCGATACTTGCAACGCTCATCGATTCCGAGGGGCGTTACGAAGACGTCAACGAGGCACTGGCGGCGCGGCTGGGATATTCCCGTGAGCGAATGATCGGTCGGCGGCCCGCCGAATTTGTGACGCCGGATACGGCGACCAGGATTGAAAATGAGTTCGTGCCCGCCTTAAGGCGCACCGGTCGCCTCGACAACAAGCCGCTGACTTTTGTTGCTCGCAACGGAGAGAAAGTCGAGTGCCTGACGAATTCGCTGATCGAGGCGGAAGCCGGCGGCGGCCAGGTTCGCACCACCGCCATCTACACCGAGGTATCTGACGCCGCCAGGGCGGACTGGAAATACCGCGAGCTTTACCGGGCGACGCCCGCGATGCTGCATATCGTGGATGCGCATGGTTGCATCGTTACGGTCACAGATCACTGGCTGCGCAAGATGGGCTACCAGCGTGAGGAAGTGATCGGTCGCTCGATCATGGACTTTCTGTCCGAGAAATACCGCAAGGAACTGGGCGGCGGGAAACTCAGGGAAGTCATCAGCCTGGGTGAACTGAATAACGAAGATCGGCAGATGGTTACCAGGGATGGCAAGGTCATCGACCTCGTCATGTCCGCGATATCCGAGCGCGATTCCAATGGCAATGTCATTCGCATGCTGGTCGCGTCCAAGGATGTGACCGAACGCAACCGCGCTGAGCGAGCATTGCGCGACGCGCTGGCGGAGAATGCGCGACTGCGGCAGGAGATCGAACACGAACGCGATTACCTGCGAGAAGAAGTCAACGTTGCGATGAACCTGGGAAGGCTGGTGGGCAGCAGCCCTGCGCTGGGCCACATGCTCGAGCAGATCACCGCGGTTTCGCAAACGCCGGCTAACGTACTCATCCTGGGCGAATCCGGCGTTGGCAAGGAACTGGTGGCGCGCGCCATTCATGCGCGCAGCCCACGCTCCGAATTTCCGCTGGTCAAAGTCAACTGCGCATCGATTCCCAAGGAGTTGTTCGAAAGTGAATTTTTTGGTCACGTCAAAGGCGCTTTTACCGGCGCGCATCGTGACCGGATCGGGCGCTTTCAGCTGGCTGATGGCGGTACGCTGTTTCTCGACGAAGTCGGCGAAATACCGCTGGAGTTGCAGGGAAAGTTGCTCAGGGTATTGCAGGAAAGCGAGTTCGAGCGCGTCGGCGACGACCAGACCCGGCGCGTGGATGTGAGGGTCATCGCGGCCACCAACCGCAACCTCGAAGAGGCCATCGTGAAGGGCAAATTCCGCGAGGACCTTTTCTACCGGCTGAGCGTGTTCCCGATCGAGGTACCGCCGCTGCGCAAGCGTGGCGACGACATCATTCAGCTCGCCCAGCATTTTCTCACGATTACCTGCCAGGATTTCGGCCGCAATCCCATGGTGCTGACGAAAGCCCAGGCAGAAATGCTGAGATCCTATGACTGGCCCGGCAACGTTCGCGAGCTCAAAAATGTCATTGAACGGGCCGTCATCCTGTCACCGAAGAATTCATTGCGGCTGGACTTGTCATTGCCGCTGGCAACGAAGGGGCCGGAAAAACGGGGCCGGCCCATGGAAACGCCGGCACACGGCCAGGTGCGCACCGATGCGCATATGCGCCAAATGATGAAAACCAACATGGTCGCCGCCCTGGAGCAGGCAGGCTGGCGTGTGTCCGGTACGGGCGGGGCAGCTGAAATTCTCGGGATTCGGCCGACGACGCTGACAGATCGAATGAAGGCTTATGGCATTCGCAAGCCGGCGAAAAAACACGCCGGACGTCAGTAATTCACCAGACCAGCCGCCACACAAAATCGTACTATCGCAAAAATTTTATTCGTTATACTAGAACGCATGGCAAACCTCGTGACACTTGGCCGATTGCTGCTGCTGATCGTTGTGGCCGTGCTCGCCTATCAGCCGTATTCGTGGTGGCATGTTTTCAACGTCGGTTTGCTCATTCTCGTTTTTGCCAGTGATGGCATCGACGGTTATGTAGCGCGCAAGCGCAACGAGGCATCGGTTTTTGGCGCCGTATTCGATATCGCCGGCGACCGTATTACCGAGTTGAGCCTCTGGATAGTAACGGCGGACCTCGGCCTCGTACCCATCTGGGTCCCCATTGTGTTCGTAATTCGCGGCTCGATCGTTGATGCGATCAGGGCTGCCCAGGTGTCTACACTGCACGATTCGCCGTTTTCGATGATGCAGTCGGCCGTCGGCAAATGGCTGGTCGCCGGCCGCTTCATGCGAATTTTCTATGCGGCCGTCAAGGGCACGGCTTTTTGCTGGCTATTGCTCATTGCGCCGCTGGTGGAGCTGACGCCCGTCTTCTGGGCGTCGTGGGGCTGGCTGCTGCAATTAATCGCGACATCACTGGTCTATCTTTCTGTCGTGCTTTGTGTTCTCAGGGGGCTGCCGGTGATCGTCGAGTTTGTGTACGTTGAAAAAGACAGCCTCATGCCCAGGTTTCCGCACGGCAAGAAAGACTGATTAATGCAACTCGCAATTTTTGATATCGACGGAACGATTGTCTATGGCCACAGCACGGAACGCAGGTTTGCCGCCTGGCTGTGGCGCCGAGGCATCCTGAGATACCGGGGAGTAGCGGCATTTACCGGCTTCCTGTTGCGCTACCTGCCGCAATACGGTCGGCATACCGCCAAGAAAAACAAAGCGTGGCTTGCCGGTTTGCCGCTTGCACTGGTTGAGGAGGAGGCGAGCCGCTTCGTCGCCGAGGAGGTCAGGCAGTGGCTCGTTCCCGCGGTCGTGACGAGATTAAGGGATCACCTCGCCGCCGGTGACAGGGTTGTCCTGCTCTCCGGCACCCTTGATTGCGTCGCCGTTGCGCTCGGCAAACAGCTTGGCGTGAGCGACTGCGTGGGCACCACGTGTTGCATTGCTGACGGTGTTTTTCTCAGTAAACCGCCGCAGCGACACCCGTTTGGAAACAGCAAGCGCGAGTTGCTCGGCGAGTTATGCGAACAATTTTCCGTATTGCACACCGACGTCGTTGCCTACGGTGATTCGTGGCACGATGTGGAATTGCTGGATGCGGTCGGCACACCGGTCGCGGTGAATCCCGATGATCGCCTGCGCCGGGTTGCCGAGGACCGGGGGTGGGAGATACTGCAGTCCGGGCTTGCCGGCGATGCGGCAACGGTTGGGCTACCAGGAAATCAGAACGAGCAGTAATGATAGCCACACCCAAAGAAGTGACATGGCGACGCCTTGTGTTACCACTGGTAATCTTGTTGCTGGTGCTGGTCGGTGTCTATTTTGCGCCTTTTCGCGAATGGCTGGGCATTGCTGTCGCCTGGAGCCGCGACAATTTGTTCGTGGCCAGCCTGGCCTATATTGGCCTGTTTGCGTTCGCCGCGGTATTCATGTTGCCGGGATCCGTGCTGCTCATGGTTGCGGGTTACCTGTTTGGTTTGCCACACGGGATTCCGCTGTCCGTGCTGGCGGTGACCTGCGGCGCTCATGCGGCTTTCGTGGCGGGGCATTCCGTGGCACGCCCGCTGGTGGCCAAGCGGCTTGGCCGCTATCCGCGCCTGCTGGCCCTCGATGCCGGGCTGCGGGAGCGGGCGCTCATTGTCGTTGCGCTTTTGCGGTTGTCGCTACTGGTTCCATTTGCTGTCATGAATTACACGTTGAGCTTGACCGCGATTCGTCCCAGAGATTATTTTTTTGGCACGGCCCTCGGCATGATTCCGGCGGTCTGCCTGTATACCTATCTGGGCAGCCTGGCACGCAACCTGGGACAGATTTTGCAGGGGCATATCGAACCCGGCGGTTGGGGGCAGGCGTTATTCGTGCTGGGGCTGGTCGCAGTCATAGCAGCCGCAGTAATTACGCACAGGATCGCGAGCAGAATACTGCGGCAGTACATGACCGCTGGAAACGAGAGTATCTGAATCTGCCCTGATCAGGAGGGGCCTGGCCGGAAATGAAGCAAATCAGCAAATCTTTGGCTGGCATTGTCGCGCTGCTTGCGAGCGTAGCAAACGCGGCGCAAACGGAACTCCCGCCTGCGGTGGTGAGTGCCCTGGAGGTCAGGGGCATTCCGCAACAGGCTGTGAGCATTTATGTCGAGGACCTGGATAAACGAACGGCCATCCTGGACTTTAATGCCGATATGGCCCGCAATCCGGCCTCGACCATCAAACTCCTGACAACCCTCGCTGCGCTTGATCTGCTTGGACCGGCGTATCGCTGGAAGACAGAGGTTTATTTGCTTGGCCCGCTGGAAGACGGCGTTCTGCGAGGCGACCTGGCGATCAAGGGTTATGGAGACCCGTTCCTGGTTACGGAAAAGTTCTGGACGATGCTGCGCGAGCTGCGGCAACGAGGGTTGCGCAAGATTGAGGGTAACCTCGTCATCGATGACAGCTATTTTGCCGTGCCACCGCATGATGCTGGCGCGTTCGACAACTCACCCCTGCGTGCCTACAACGTCGAACCG
Source organism: Woeseiaceae bacterium (assembly GCA_036526055.1). GTDB lineage: Bacteria > Pseudomonadota > Gammaproteobacteria > Steroidobacterales > Woeseiaceae > JAHEFE01. The sequence goes on along the minus strand of DATCZF010000066.1, from coordinate 10,238 downwards.
AATGCGCTGATGCTCAATCTCAAGGTGGTGAATTATCATTTCTCGCCACGGCCCGAAGACGGGCGCGTGGATTTACGCGTAGACCCGGAGCTAAGCAACCTCGAAGTGGTTAACCAGTTGCGGCTCACGAACGGGCGCTGTGGCGGATATCAGCGGGGCATTACCGTGACCGCCAACGACACCATCGATACTGTCGTTTTCAGCGGCAAGTTTCCGAGCGGCTGCGAGTCATACCAAATGGGGCGGACAGCGCTCGATCACAATCGATACGCGTATGGTCTCTTCAGTCATCTTTGGGCCCAGGTCGGGGGCGAGTTCAACGGGGAATTACAAAGAGCCGCGGTGGCAGAGGGTGCCGAGCCCGTGCTGGTTTTCGATTCGCAACCGCTGAGCGACGTGATTTCGCTGCTCAACAAGCACAGTAACAATGTGATGGCGCGGCAGCTGCTGTATACGCTCGGGGCCGAAATGGCCGGCGCGCCCGGTACCGAGAAAGCCGGGCGCCAGGTGATTCACGACTGGTTGGGCCGCCACGGGCTGGAGTTTCCGGAAATGGTGCTGGAAAACGGTTCCGGCCTGTCACGCGAAGCCCGCATTGCGCCGCGCCACATGGGCGACCTGCTGCGGATCGGCTACCGCAGCCAGTTCATGCCGGAATTCCTTTCGTCACTGTCGGTGGCCGGGATGGATGGAACCCTGTCGCGCCGCTACCGCGGCGAGCCCCTGATGGGCATGGCGCATGCCAAGACCGGATCACTCGACCACGTGTCCAGCCTGGCCGGGTATCTGCAGACCCAGAGCGGTCGCCGATTATCGGTAGTGGTCATGCTGAATCATGAAGATGTCCACCGCGGGCCCGGAGAAGAAGTGCAAACCGCCCTGCTGAAGTGGCTGTACAACAGGTGACTTTCGCCCGGAAGGGATGAGCCGGCGCGGCGCATGGAACGGGCTTGCGGTATCATGGCTTCGCCCCAAACGCGCGATTGAGGAGAAGATTTGTTGCGCCACCTTGCTGTTTTCATGGCACTAACGCTGTTGCTGTCGCCCGCAGCTCAGGCTGAGACCGTTTACATCACGGACAATCTGCGGCTGGGACTGCACAAGCTTGCAGACACCAGCGACCGTCCTTTTCGAACGCTGGAAAGCGGCACCGAGCTGGAGGTGCTGGAGCGCAGCAGGAATTACGCGCGAGTGCGCGTCACGGATGGCACGGTCGGCTACGTAAAATCCGCCTACCTGGTGACGGACAAGCCGGCGCGCCTGATCGTTCAGCAAACGCTCGATGAGAACGCCCGGCTGGCGGCGGAGCTGGCGCAGGTAAAAGAAGAATTGGCCGATCCCCTGGCACAGATCAAGTCGCTCGAGGAGCGGCTTGCGGCGAGAAGGGAAGCCGCGGACGACGCCGAGAAACTGATCAATGACCTGGTCGCTGCCAACGATCGGCTGGAAAAGCGCAGCGCGATGTACAAATACAACCTGCCCTGGCAATGGGTGCTTGGCACATCCGTTGTTTGCCTGCTGGCGGGGTTTCTTTTGTCACTCTGGTTGACCGACCACCGCAGCAGAAAGCGGCACGGCGGCTTTCGAATTCACTGAATCCGGTTTGTCCAGGCATCAACCTGGCAGCCCATGACGCAGGGGGATCACGATGATCTACAACAGCATTCTTGACACGATCGGCAACACACCGGTTGTTCGCCTGAATAACATTGCCCCCGACAACGTGACGATGTACGTCAAGATCGAAGCCTTTAACCCGATGGCATCGGTCAAGGACCGGTTGGCGCTCGCAATCGTATTGGATGCCGAAAAACGCGGCCTGCTGCAGCCGGGGCAGACCATCATCGAGGCGACCTCTGGCAATACGGGCCTGGCCCTGGCAATGGTCTGCGCCGCGCGCGGTTACCGGTTTGTCGCCGTCATGGCCGAGTCGTTTTCCATCGAGCGGCGCAAAGTCATGCGGGCGCTGGGCGCGAAAGTGATCCTGACGCCGGCGGCCGAAAGAGGGTCCGGCATGGTGCGCAAGGCGGAAGAGTTGGCCGCCAGACATGGCTGGTTGCTGGCGCGACAGTTCGAGAACGAAGCCAACCCCGCCTTTCACCGGCAAACGACCGGGCCGGAGATCTTGCAGGACTTCGCGGGTCGCAGGCTGGACTACTGGGTTACCGGCTGGGGTACCGGCGGCACCATGACGGGCGCCGGGCAGATTATCAAGGCGGCGCGACCCGAGGTCACGATCGTCGCGACCGAGCCTGATGCGGCCGCATTATTATCCGGCGGTGACTGGCATCCGCACAAAATTCAGGGCTGGACGCCGGATTTCATTCCGGACGTGCTGGACCCGAGTGTTTATGATGAGCTGGTTACGGTCGACGACGACACGGCCATCGCTACGGCACGCAGACTGGCTGCGGAGGAAGGTATTTTCGTCGGTATTTCCGCAGGCGCAACCCTGGCCGCAGCCATGCAGGTTGCGCAACGGGCAAAAGACGGCTCCGTCCTGCTGGCCATGTTGCCCGACACCGGGGAGCGCTACCTGAGTACACCGCTGTTCGAGGGGGTGAACGAGGGCAGTGATGACGACTGGCTGGCGTCACTCGAGTAACTACCTGCCGCCTCTGCTGAAAGCCGCCAAACGCACTGTTTCCGCGGTTCGCGGGAATGCCACCCTGAGACCTGCGTCACAGCCACAACCTTGTAAACCGGGCATTCTGCCCTTACCGGTGCGCATGGAGTTGTGCCGGTGTTGGTACCCGGGAGGATTGTGTGGGCAAGATCAGGAAGCTCATTGTAGATCACAAATTCGACTCAGTCGGAGTCCTGCTGCAGGCGCTCGTTCCGCGCGCCGAGTGTTTCGCCTTTTACGATACCGCGAAAAACTGCACCTGGAGCAGTGACGGGACAGACGACTACGAAGTCGATAACTATGTCGAGTCGTTACGGGACGCGGCTTCGGCAGAAGAGCCGAGCGCGGAGCTCCTGAGGCACACATTGCCCTCGGGCCGCACCCTGTTGCTGCAACCCATAAAGAGCAAAAAACTCAAGTACCTCGGCATACTGGTACTGATCTTTTCGAAAAATACCGGCAAGTCCTCTTCTTTCAACCCGACGCTGATCGGGCAGATATTGCAGCCAGCGGTTGCCATACTGGCCGACACGATCGATCTCCACAGGGACCTCGACGTCGCCCGCTCGTCGATTCACGGACAGCAGAAAGAGCTGGAGTTCGTCCTTGATATCGATGAAAAACTCCGCTCTCTGAGCAGCACGCATGCCGGTCTTGCAAGACTGCTCGGCGACTGCGGGCGGTTCCTGAATGTCGAATACAGCCTGCTGCTGATTCCCGGCAAACGAATTCGTATCAGCGCCACGCGCTCCAGCTGGAAGACCGTAAACCGCGCCGCAATCGACGCCGTCGTTCACGAGAGGTTGATTCCGGCGCTCAGTGGCAAGAAGGATCCAACCATCATCGACGTGCCGAAGGTAGAGGGATCGAGCGAGATGCATGAGCAAGGCTATCAGGCCCTGGTCAGTCCGTTATTCGATCAGTCGGGTGGGCCGGCGGGAGTGATGGCGTTTGTCGCCCAGCATGACAACGTTCCGTTCGGCGACCGACACACACGCGTGGTCGCGCACGTCAATCACAAGCTGCGCTCCGTGATCAGGGAATCGTTTGACGCGAAAACCGGTTTGATGAACCGCCATACTTTTGGAGCGCAACTGCGCGAGTTTTACGAGGGCAGCCAGGATACCTCTCGAAAGAGCTGCCTGATTTACATGGATATCGATAACCTGACACTGGTCAATGACGCTTTCGGCCACGCCGCCGGAGACGAGGTGATCGAGCGTTTCGCGCAGCTGCTGCGTGAGCTCACGCCGAATCGCGCCATCATCGGCCGTCTCACAGGCGATGAATTTGCGCTCGTTCTCACCGGTCAGGGCGTCTCGGAAGGGTTGCAGCTGGCCGAGAACATTCGCTCGCAGATCAAGGCGCTGCGCTATCTCAAAGGGGATAAGTCGCTGCAGATTACCGTCAGCATCGGCATGGCCGAACTCAGCGCCAAGCTGGATCCGTCAGCGGTACTGACCTCGGCAAGACTGGCCTGTGACGGGGCAAAAGACCACGGGCGTGATCGCGTAGAGATATACGATTCGAATAATGTCAGCATTATTCGCCGCTATGACGACATGCAGTTGGTATCGGATATTCAGAAAGCCGTCGATACGAGCAGCTTCGAATTGCTGGCCCAGCCAATCGTCGCACTCGCGGACTCCGCCTATTCGCGCAAGTACGAGGTATTGCTGCGCATGCCGAATGGCGAGGGTGAGCTCATACCGTCGCACAACCTCTTTTCCGCGGCAGAGCGTTACAACCTGATGCCGCAGATCGATCGCTGGGTTATCTCATCGACACTGGCGATTCTCAAAGAGCACCGGGAGATGGTGGAGCGGGCCGAGATCAATTTTTCCATCAACCTTTCCGGACAGACCCTGGGTGACGAAGATCTGCTCGAATTCATCATGGAAGAGATAGCGCATAACGAAATCTCGCCGGAACTTCTATGCTTCGAGATCACGGAGTCAGCCGCCGTGGCAAATCGCAAGCGTGCGCAGACATTCATTGATGCGCTGCGCCGCAAGGGATGTCGCTTTTCACTCGATGATTTCGGTGCCGGGCTGAGCTCGTTTGCCTATCTGCAGAACTTCAACGTCGACTATTTGAAAATTGACGGAGGGTTTGTTCGGGATATCTCGACCAACCGGATTTCAGAGTCGATGGTGACCGCGATTACGCAGGTTGCCAAGGTCATGAAACTGCAAACCGTGGCTGAATACGTGGAGACCGACGCCTGTCGTGACCGAGTCAAGAAGATCGGCGTGGATTTTGCCCAGGGACATGCGGTAGGCAAGGCAATGCCCCTGCAGCAGGTTCTCACGATGCTGGCAGAGGACGACCTGACCGGAACGCTGACCGGCGTTTTTTGATCAGAAAATACCGGCTTCCAGGCCTGCTGCCAGGGTCATGCCGAGCTCTTCGCACTGCTCGAGGACATCGGCGTCCAACTCCCCAACGGCCAGCACGGGTGGCTGTATTTCTTTCAGCGCCAGTCCCTTGACGATCCTGTGAATGCTGGTGATTGCGCCACTGCCGTCATTGCCGGCTTTGATAAACAGTCCGTAGGGCTTGCCCGCAACCTTGTCGAGGCAGGGGTAGTAGATGCGGTCAAGAAAGTATTTCATCGCTCCGCTCATGTAGCCGAAATTCTCCGGCGTGCCGAGGAGCAGTCCGTCCGACCATAAGACATCGTCTGCGGTAGCCTGCAGTGCATCGCAACTGCGCACCTCAGCATATTCACGGGCTCCCTGGATGACGGCCTCCGCCATACGTCCCGTACTTCCCGACTGGGAGTGATAGACGATCAGGACACGTGGTTTGCGATCCATAAGCGGTTGCCATTGACTCTGCGCAAGTCAGACCATGGTAATGGTTTTCACGCCACCTGCAATTCGATTAGTCAGGTGCGCTACTCTTGTTCGGGACCGGAATTGGATAAACTGCAACCATGGACTCTGGACAATCAGCCATCATCGAACAGGCCGTTGCAAAATTGCCGGAGATTCTGCGCGATTCTGTCGCCGTCTGGTACGAGCACTTGCAGCAGCAGCATGCGGATTCTTTCCTCGAGTTCGCAGTCGATTCGGAGCAATTGCAGCAACTTTCACGGCTGGTAGCGTGCAGCGAGTTTGCCGGGCGGCAGCTGCTAAGAGACTGGCCATGGTTCAGGGAGTCTTTCGCCGCTGGATTTCCTCGGCAAGACTGGACGGCGCTGGTCGCCGCAGAGACGCAGCCCGATGATGCCGCCTTCATGCGCACACTGCGCCGGTTTCGCCACCGCAGCCTGCTGCGTACGCTCTGGCGCCAGTTGATTGCGGGCGCCGACCTGGATGAAGCGCTGCAGGATCTTTCCGGGCTGGCTGACGAGACCCTGCGCGCAGCCGTTGCGCATGCCGGCGCCAGCCTGCAAAAGCGGTTTGGTCAGCCCCGGACGGAAAATGGCGAATTCCCGGGGCTGGTGGTGCTGGCCATGGGCAAGCTCGGCGGTAACGAGCTGAATTTCTCCTCAGACATTGACCTGGTATTTCTGCACCAGGCCAGCGGTGATACGGACGGGCCGAAGTCGGTATCGGCGAACGAATACTTTGTGCGCCTGGCACGCCAGGTCGTCAGCCTGCTGGACGAGGTAACCGAGGACGGGTTTGTTTTTCGCGTCGATACTCGACTGAGGCCGTTCGGCGAAAGCGGACCACCGGTCGTGAGTTTCAACTCACTCGAATCCTATTTGCAGCAACATGGACGCAGCTGGGAGCGTTACGCCTATATCAAGGCAAGGGTCGTAGCCATGCCCGGCGTCGCGGAGTCTGCGGAGGAACTCCAGGAGCGCATCATTCGGCCGTTCGTGTTTCGCAAATACCTCGACTATGGCGTGTTTGAGTCGCTGCGTTACATGAAGTCAATGATCGAGGAAGAGGTCAAGCGGCGCGACCTGGCGAACAACATCAAGCTCGGCCCCGGCGGAATTCGAGAGATCGAGTTCATTGGCCAGTCCATGCAGCTCGTGCGCGGCGGCGCCGATCTGCGCTTCAGGGAGCGGGAGATCCAGAGGGTGCTGCCGTTGCTGGTCAGGAGCCGGACCCTTACGCGTGACGCGGTGAGCGAGCTTCTGAATGCGTATCGTTTTTTGCGCCGACTGGAAAATTACCTGCAGGCCCTCAGGGATAAGCAGACCCATGAACTGCCGGAGGACGCCAGGGATCGCGCCAGGATGGCCCTGGCAATGGGATTCGCGAGCTGGGCAGCGCTCGAGAGTGAGATCGACCTGCAGAGAGGCAATGTGGTCCGGCACTTCGAGGCTATCGCGTTTCGTGACCACACAGATACCGAGAAACAACCGGCAGATGATGCGCTGAAGATTCGCTGGCAGACCGGTGGCACCGTGGCGGAGTGGACGGAGATGCTTCGAAGCCAGGGGCTCGAGCAGCCCGAGCAGCTTGCCCAGCTTGTCGTGGACTTTGTCGCGAGTACGCCCGAGCAGCAAATGGACTCGGAGGCACGCCATCGCCTCGCAACCTTCATGCCGAGATTCCTTGGCAGCCTGCGGGATACGCACGAACCCGCCGTGGCGTTCGCCCGGGTCATGCGCATCATCAGCCAGGTGATTCGTCGCAGCGCCTATATTGCCTTGCTCAATGAAAATCCGCCGGCCCTCGATCGTTTATCCAACCTTTGCGGGCGCAGCGCTTACCTGGCCGACACTATCGCCCGTTATCCACTGTTGCTCGATGAATTGCTGGATCCCAGGATCTACTCGACGTCCCTGACGCGCGAGGAGATGCGCGCCGAACTCGCGATGCGCCTTGGCTGGGGATCAGGGCAGGACAGCGAGCGAGACATCGAGACGCTCTCGCAATACCAGAGAGCGACGCTGTTTCGAATCGCGGTGGCGGATATCAGCAACAGCCTGCCCGTCATGAAAGTCAGTGACTCGCTCACGGACCTGGCAGAAGTCATTTTGCAGGAAGCGCTGAATCTCGCTTATCGGGATCTCGTCGCCCAGTACGGAGAGCCCTGCATGCAAACGGCGTCAGGCCTGCAAAGGGCGGGCTTTGGTGTCGTCGCCTACGGCAAGCTTGCCGGGCTGGAACTGGCCTACAGGTCAGACCTCGACCTGGTGTTCCTGCATGATTCGCAAGGTGAAAAGCAGCTGACGAACGGACCAAAACAGATCGATAACAGCATGTTTTTCTCGCGGCTGGCGCGCCGGCTCGTGCATTTCCTGACGAAGCAAACCGGCACAGGCAGCCTGTATGAAATCGACATGCGGTTGCGGCCAAGCGGGCACTCCGGCCTTATCGTGACCAGTATGGAGGCCTTCGAGCGCTACCAGGAAGAAAATGCCTGGACGTGGGAGCACCAGGCGCTGCTACGCAGCCGCCCGGTAGCGGGCAGCGCCAAAATCGCGAGGGCGTTTGAGCGCATTCGGGCGGAAACCTTGCGCAATCGTATTCGCCGCGAAACGCTGCGCGAGGATGTGCTGGAGATGCGCCAGCGCATGCGACGCGAACTGGATAAGAGCAATGACGAGAGATTTGACCTCAAACAGGGTACCGGAGGCATCGGGGACATCGAGTTCATTGTGCAGTTTCTTGCGCTGCGGGATGCGCAGGGCCACCCGGCCGTCATTCATTATCCGGACAATATTCGGCAGCTTGGCACGCTCGCGGCCTCCGGGTCACTGGATGCGGCGACCGCGAGGCAGCTGCAACTCATTTACCAGCAATACCGCCTGCGCCAGCACCGGCTGGCGCTCGATGACCAGGAAGCGTGGGTGCCGGCAAATGAGTTTGCAGTGGAGCGCCTCTTCGTAACCGAGGCCTGGGACAGGGTTTTCAGTTAGCGTCACGCGTCAAGCCGTTGTTATAATTCCGCCACGATCAACATCAACCTAGGGTATCTTCCGTGACAGCTAGAGCCGGTACGGTTGACCAGGACCTGGTCCCGTCAAATGCACAACACAAGTACGAAGTCAGTGAGCAGGATTTGCCGCTGTCCTGCCCCATGCCAGGCATGTACTTATGGAACTCACATCCCAAAGTATACCTGCCGGTCGAGGAGACGGGCGAGGCGAAGTGTCCCTATTGCGGTGCGCACTACACACTGAACCGGTCCGCTGACTAGCGCTTTGCGGTGATGACCGCGAGATTCAATCCATGCCGCTGAACGATATCGCTGCGGCGATCATTACGCGCAACGCAGCGGAAACGCTGAGCAAGACGCTCGATAGTCTGCGGGACTTTCCGGAGGTCGTGATTTACGACAATGGTTCCGTGGATGGAACCGAAGCAATCGCGAAGCGTTATGCGAACGTGCGCTATTTCAGCGGCGATTTTCTCGGTTTCGGCCCCAGCAAGAATCGCGCTGCCGAATTGGCAGAACGGGACTGGATTCTGTCGATTGACGCCGACGAGCAGGCAAGCCCCGAACTGGTTGCGGAACTCGCCGGTCTTGCGCTGGACGACAACAGGTACCTCGGTGAGGTGCTGCGGCGCAATTTCATGCTCGGCAAACATGTGCGGCATTCGGGCTGGGGCAATGACTGGCTGCCGCGTATCTATAACAAACAGTTTCACCGTTATAACGACGCCAACGTGCACGAACGCATTCTGCCGCGGGATGGCTCCGATATGCGTCGACTGCGCGGCGTCCTGAACCACGATGCGGTCAGGGAGCTCGGCAGTTTTCTCGTGAAAATTGACCGCTACACGGCAATTCGGGCCGCCGATGCAAGCTCCACCTTGCCGGTTCCGATTATCTACCTGAAATCGTTATGGGCGTTCTTTCGCGTGTTCGTCCTGCAGGCAGGCTTTCTGGATGGCTGGCGCGGACTGGTGATCGCCTGGTGTGATGCAACCGGCGTATTTTTCAAATACATGAGGGCAGTCGCAAAGCTGCGTTCGCAAGACGGCATGAAACAATGAGCCGACAAGTGCCGGCCAGCGCTGACAAGCCGCTGTTGTGCCATATCAATATCGCGCGGGGTTTCAGGGGCGGCGAGCGCCAAACCGAGCTGCTTGTAGAGGCCCTGGCCAAACGCGGCTGGCGTCAGCGCGTCGTGGTTCGTCGTCATGAGCCGCTGCGAGAGCGAATCGCGGCACTTCCTGGGGTTGAGTTGCGGGCGGTCAGTGGCAACCCGGTTGCGGCAGCGTTCGCTGCACGCGGCGCCAGCCTGACGCATGCTCACGAGGCGCGCGCCGCCCAGGCGGGCTGGTTGTTGCGCAGACTGGGGGGCGCAGCGTATGTCGTTACCCGGCGCGTCGACAACCCGATCAACCCGTCGTGGGTGACCCGTGACATCTATGCCAGGGCGGCGCTCATCGCGCCGGTGTCTGCGGCCATCGGCCGAATCGTGACCGGCTTTTCGCCCGCAGCGCGGTGCCAGCCGGTCCATGACGCGCACGCCGCGTTGCAGGCGGATTACGATGAGGCAGACCGAATCCGGGCAAGGTATGCGGGCAAGATCCTGATCGGTCATGTCGGCGCGCTCGACGACAGCCACAAAGGTCAGCTCGATATCATCGAGATGGCGCGGCGGCTGAAAAAAATTGAGCCACGCGCCTGTTTTCTGCTCATCGGCAGCGGTAAGGACGAAGAACGCATGCGACAAGCGGCATCAGGGCTT
>DATCZF010000065.1:0-2928 GCA_036526055.1 Woeseiaceae bacterium | reverse complement strand
TCAGCGGCAATGCCAAAGCCGGGCTCTGCCCCTGCAGTCGCCGCGCAAATTCAGAAACGAACGGGGTCGTCATCGGCGGGCTGGACCGGGCCATGTCGGCGATCACCAGGATCAGATTCTTAGGATCCTTCTCGGCGATCTCTATCATCTTGTCAGCCCAGGAATCGGCCAGGTTTCGGTCGATCCTGCCGGCGGCGCTGCGGGCGGCAACACGCCGGAGGTTCTCGATCAGGGCCAAACGCAGCATGATGGGGATCGCCCACAACTCGCCTAACTTAAGGGCAGTGACTGTTTGGTAGGAGGTGACGAAACGGCGGAGGCTTTCTGGATCCACCCGTCCATCGCCATGCGCGATTGTCTCCAGGGCAATGTCATAAACGCGTGGAAGACCCGCCGAAGGACCTTGAGCCAGGCGTGGCAGTTCCCGGCTGTAACCCTTGGGGAGATGTCTCTTGGCCGTGCGAATCTGTTCTTCAATGAGGTAGAAGTTGTCGAGCAGCCACTCGCCCGCCGGCGTAATCCGTCGGTTGGCCGTCACCGCCGCCGTGAGCAGCTGACTGACTTCAATCAGGGTACTTTCATTCTCCGCCAACCGCGTCAGCAGCTGGTCTTCGGTTCGACGCGGAGTCAGCGTGTGCGAGGAGGCAAGACGCTTTCCATGCTGTTCCATCTGATCGGCGCTGAACAACTCTAGTCGCAACGGCGGCTCATCGCCGGCGTATTCCGATGCCGTGCGATTACCACGGAGGCTGGCCATGGCGCTCAATTTCCTGAAAATAGTTTTACTGCTTACCTTCAACTTTTGAGGTCTCCTTCTCTGAAATGAAGTCTTCAGCGAATAATGCCGGGGTAAAAACTTTTACCCGTATAAAAGGGCGGGAAAAAGGGTGGGAATGTGCGATTAGAACACGAACGTTACGATCTTTCCCGGGAGGGTTGCGATCTTGCGCTGTTCCATGACGAGAACTGGCGGGATTTGGCCGCGGCTTCTTTGTGTTCGGCTCGAACGCGGGGTTTTATGCCTTGACGCGCGACTCGGTCCTGGGGACGGTTTGGACCGGAGTTACCGTTCAATGGCCCGATAGCAGCTGATCGATTGCATAACCTTGTAACTGCCTGCGCGTCTTAACTGGAAATATCCATGGCTATTGTGCGCAAATAGCGTATAGTGGCTATTCCTGACTAACTTAGTCAGTTATTAGACGTACACTTTCGCTGGATTGGCGGGAGTAGACATAACCCACGGAGGGTTAATCATGAAATACATCAATATCATCAGCACCACGGACCCGATCAACGGCTTCAACATCACCAGCCTGAAAGACCGGCCCCATGTTGTCGAGGGCGACGACATGAATAACCTGACGATTTACTTCGAAAACAGGGCCTCGCGCCAGACCTACCTCGACATGATTGTTGAGCAACCGGAACGGCATATGGCGAGCACGCTGAGCAACTCCACGGCCGACTATTCCCATTGAGGTTCCAACGGGCCTGAGCGGGTATTGGGCCCTGCCGAAACGGCAAACACGACCAGAATGGCGAGGAGCGCGCGATGCAATGACGTGCTCCACCGCCCTGAAGCCAGGCTCTGATATCCCGCGTCCGTGGCTTCGTTCGTCAGACACATTAAATACCACCCTACTTCACAAGCTACACAAGGATACATATATGAAACAGTACTACTCAGATCCCCAGGAAACCGAGACTTCAGGTAAAGAAGTCTGCGACCGTTTGACAGAATTGACCGGCCAGGGCTGGGATCGCAGCAAATCCCAGGCGTTGGCAGTAAACGAAGGCGTTGATTTCAACGATAAACATTGGGAAGTGATTGTTTTCCTGCGCAATTATTATCTGGAGCATGGCCTGCCAATCACGGCGCGGACAACCGCCGGCGCTCTCAATCAAAACTTTTCCGGCCAAGGTGGGACCAAGTACCTGAACCGGCTTTTTGTCGGTGGACCGGTTACGCAAGGCAGCCGGCTCGCCAATCTGCGCACGCCGGCATTTGCCACCGACCTTTCGCATGGCTCACGCTACTGAGACGGCCGGGCTCGAAAAATAACGGAAGCAGTTTTTCGTCTACTTAAGTTTTTTTTGAGGAAATGCACTTATGGAAGGCATCAGCGACATCAGAATCATGGGCATCGACGAAAAGCGCCCGCCGCGGATCAGCAAGAAACCTTACATCGATCTCTGCTTCCGGCTCACGCACAAGGCGCCGGTTGATTGGTGTCGGGAGTTCACCGATGACCAATCCAAAAATGAATTTCCGGCAAAGATAAATATTGATGAGTGCCTGTACATCGAAACCTGGGTCCGCTCGCCGGACGAGATCGTCGAGCGCTTGGAGATCCTCAAGAAAGCCGTGGCGTTGTGCAACACGCGCTACATTGAAAAGGTCGAGGCGAGTCAGCGCGACCGGGACAGCGGCAATACGGCTCTCGCCAACGAAGCCGGCCCGCAAGGACAACTGAACCGCATCATCGCGGGGCTGGACTTCAGCGACTGACGTTGCGCCCCATCGTAGCGTTACACGCTTTTTTCAGCACTTAATCGTCAATCCTGCTGCCTCATGTATTCGTTCGCGGCAACCTGCGACTCCAGCATCTCCCAACGGGCGTAACAAGCTTCGAGCTCTGCGCTCACGGCTTGCAGGCGTGCGAGCGTGGCGGTGATGGCCTCATTCGGCTGCTGGTAGAAATCGGCGTGGCTGGCGGAAGCCTGCAGGCGTCCCTGCTCTGCTTCCAGCGTTTCAATCTTTGCCGGGAGGGCGTTGAGCTCGCGCTGATCCTTGTACGACAGCTTTCGGGATTTGGTGCGCGGGGTTTCCGGCGCGGGCCTGGGAAGCTTGGCGGGGGATTCGGGTTTGGGCGCCGGCTTTATTTGTCGCAGCCAATCGGTATAACCGCCGACATATTCATTGAC
>DATCZF010000064.1:0-3608 GCA_036526055.1 Woeseiaceae bacterium | reverse complement strand
CCTCTATCTTTCTGGGTGCTGTCTCACTGATGGCCTGTACGGAACCAGTCAGCCAGCCGGACGCGGAAAGCCTGCGTGTCGACGCGCTGTTTGCTGAGGTCGATCCGCAGCGACAGCCGGGCTGTTCGACAGGCGTGATCCACGGCGGTGAGTTCCTGCAACGCGCAGGCTACGGTGCAGCAAGTCTTGACTATGGTGTGCCGCTGTCTTCCCACTCCGTTTTTCGTTTAGGTTCGGTTTCCAAGCAGTTCACGGCGATGGCCATTTTGCTCCTCGAGGAAGAGGGTAAGTTATCGCTCGACGATGACGTGCATGAATACCTGCCGCAGCTGGTCGACTATGGATACCCGGTTACGCTGCGACAGATGCTGCAGCATACGAGTGGCATGTCGGATTACGAGGGAGACGAGCTTACTGTCTTCGCCAATATGAATGGTGAGAAATTCCGCTGGGGAAACGAGGACTACCTGACCGTGCCGGAATTTCTCGAGCGACTCGCAACGGTGCCGCTGAGAACTCCGCCGGGGACGGAATATCGTTACAGTAATTCCGCCTACTTCCTGTTGAGCCAGGTAGTCGAGGCAGCGAGTGGCGAAAGTCTGCACGAGTATGCCAAACGCCGAATCTTCCAACCCCTGCAAATGCAGCAGACGCTATTCAATGACAATGCCTACAGGGTGATTCCGGACCGCGCCACCGGCTATCAAAAGAATGCCGATGGCGAATACGAGGTTTACGAAACAAACCTCGACTGGGTAGGCGACGGCGGCATCTATACGTCCATCGATGATTTCATTCGCTGGGATCGAAATTTTTACCGCAACACCCTGGGCAAGGGACTGCAGTCATTAATCGTAGAAATGGAACGGCCGAGTGCGTTGGAGAATTATGGCCTTGGCCTGGAAATTGGCGACTGGCAGGGATTAAGGACGGTGCAGCACTCGGGAAGCTGGGTTGCCTTTAACACCTTCTATGCACGAATCCCCGAGCTTGAGTTTTCCGTGGTCGTTTTCTGCAACACCGAAGAAATCGATGCCGAGGAAATCAGCTATAAAATCCTGGAGATTTACGGACCCCGCATCATCGGCGGCGAAGCCGGGGCCGGCTCAGAATAGCAACAACGACATTTCGATCAGCACGATTGCAATAAGGACCACCAGGATTGCCTGGCCGACCGAAAATGCGGAGCGCAGGTTGTCGACGGCTGCGATGACCAGGTTCATGTCCTCGACATTGTCTTCTACGACGCGGCGCAGATTGTCGAGTGGCATGTAATAGACAAATCCCAGCAAAAGCACCATGCCCGCCGCGACCTTGGTTGCCCAGCCCTGGCTAAAAGGCAGGTTGTGGCCGAGAAAAAGCAGCGCCAGACCGAGGAAAAAAAACAGTACCGCGATTTGTTTTGTGATGCGGTAAAGGTCTGCAAAGCGTGAGACCGCGGCTGTCATCGATTCCGTGTCAGTCATGCGTTATCCCCCTAGAAAAGGCCTGGCCGGGTCGACAGGGCGCCCAGCAGTCCCGCCAGCAAAAACAGTGACAGGATGATTCTGAGAAATTTTTCCGAAGCCACCAGGAATCTCAGCCCGTCAATAATCGGCATGCTAACCCTCGGATGCTTTTTCAATACCTTGCGATATTGATCCGCTGGCTTTAACAGCAAAAAGCACAGTAGTAGCGTTATCAACGCGACAAGCGCAACACCGATTCCGGCGGCAAACAAGTGCGTCTCGACTTCGGGGGCATGCCTGGGCCCAACGACGAACGTGATACCCAGAAATAACAGCAGCACGGCAAAGAGTCCGAGGAGAATGCCAAAACGGTTCACTGCCATGGCCAGATCCGCGAATATCCGGTTTTGCGTTTCTGTAAGCCTCTGATTTTTCATTGTTCACTCCGGCGGTAAATTCAGAATTGCCTGACAGGGACTGAAGTAAGACAGCAGCGCAAGCGGAATCCGCTGAGGGCAATCTAGCATTGAGCGCCGTCGAGGGTTGATTCGGAGATATACCTACGATTCAGCCTCGTAAAAAATCGCGGTGTTCTCTTCCGGGCTGTGGTCCGTGAGCAGCGACACCACGACGAGCGTTGGCAGTCCAACCAGCCAGCCTGCATAGGATGCTGCAAATCCGTAAGGTTCGCCGCTGGCAGTCCAGGCGATCGCAGCCGATCCGCCCGCCAGCATGCTCCAGAAGGCGCCGCGAGCGGTCGTGCGGCGCCAGAAGAGCAAACCCAGCATGGGGAAAAACAGTCCGGCAGCACCGAACGTGTAGGCGTACAACACCAGGTCGAGCACGTTCGGTACCAGGTAAGCGAGGCCGATGCCGAGGACGCCGAGGACCAGGGTCAATAGTCGTGCCACGTTGACCAGTTGCTGCTCGCTCGCCCCGGGACGCAGGAACTTGCGATAGATATCGTTGGTGAATATTGCGACCGGACCGATCAATGCGGAATCCGCCGTCGACATTACGGCGGCAATATAAGCCGCTATGACGATTCCGGCCAGGCCGGCCGGCAGCAATTCCATGATGACCATCGGCGTAGCGAGCTCGGCGTCCGCCAGGTCGGGGAACAGCATTCTTGCCAACATGCCGATCAGGGTGCTGCCCACGGCAAACAGGGGCCATTCGATGGGCACTCCTGTCAGGAAAAAAGAGCGACGTGCCGTTTGCTCGTCTCTCGCGGCCACGATGCGCTGCATGGCCGCAATCGATATGAACCAGACCGGGAAAATGGCAAAAAACCAGCCCAGCGCCTGTTTCAAGCCAACCGCACCCCAGTCCACCAGGTGGCTGGTTTCCGGCGAGCTGCCGAAATGCTCGACCATTGCAGGCCAGCCGCCAACCTTGATCAGGCCAACGGGAACCGCGATGAAAATCACGCCAACCAGCAACACCAGCATCTGGAAAACGTCAGTGTAGATAACCGCCTTCAGCCCGCCCATGGCGGTGTACGCCAGGATGACGCTGCCCGCGATGACGATTGCCAGGGTCAGGTCAATCGCCATGGTTGCCTGGATCAGCTTGCCGCCCGCAATCACCTGTCCACCGACGAAGGTAAACCATGCCAGCGCGACGACGAGGGCGGCCAGCGTGCCGGTTCGCCTGTCGAAGCGGGCCTCGAAAAGGTCGCCCGTAGTCAGTCCCTTTACCTTGTCTGCCCAGCGTTTGACTTTGGGCACCATCAGGAAGGACACCAGGATGACACTGAGTCCCGATATCGCGATGAGCCATGAACCGGAAATGCCGAGCGTAAATCCCAGGCCGCCCATCGCAATGCTAAAGCCGCCCCCAATATCCGTCGCCGCTGTTGATGACAAGGTCTGCCACAGGTTCATGTTGCGGTCGGCAGCAAGGAATGACTCGCTGCTACCGTGGTCCCTGCGTGCGACTCGAATACCGATCCAGACGAGTACGGCAAAATAGACGCCCATCGCCAGCAGATCGAGCGTGTGCATCGCCGGTGCCATTTAGCGACGTCCCGGGAGTGATCCAGGGACGAACCTGCCTATCGCCGTATCAGGCGGTAGCACGGGCCTCCGCTTCGACGCGCATGGCGAATCGGTAAGTCCACCTGCCGTAGACGTACATGCCAAAAGCCGACAACAGGCC
>DATCZF010000063.1:0-7597 GCA_036526055.1 Woeseiaceae bacterium | reverse complement strand
CTGACTTGTGAGTCTGGAAACGTAAGGATGTCCTGTTCCATGAACGCGCGAAAGGCGTCGCGATTCGTAATGACGAGCCCGGGGGTCGCCTGGCTGTGTCGCACGAAATCATCGGCGACGACCTCGGCCAGTCGATCAAATTGACGGGCGTTGCCGATGTCCACAAATTCACGGACCAGCGCCTTGTTGGCAGCCAGGAGTTCGCTCTCTTTCGGCGAGCAGGCCAACAGCAGCGAGATGCAGAGCAACGCAAGAAACAACCGGGACATGACAATCCTCCTGGAATGGCGCAACACTAATCAGGAGTTTAGCCGCGAGCGTGGCCGGTTGCTGCCGTGTACGCGATTCGACGGAGAATTTTCTAGCGACTGCTGTCTTTGTCGCCGGCGCGTCTTGCCTGCTTGTACTCCTCGTAACGCTCCTTCGCTTCGTCCATGCAGGCCTCGTAGTTTTCCTTCGGCACCGAATAGCACCGGTTGCGCTGTTCTGCCAGGAACGACGAATAGGCCTGGCTGGCGCAGCCTGCGATCGTCGCCAGGCAGACTGTCAGGACGGCTCCCTGGATGACACCTGAAAAGGAGTGTTCACGCTTCATTGCTTCAAGCTCCGATATTGGTCACGCCAGCCGTGATCCATTGGGTACGGCCGTGTCCGGTCCCGCCAGCACGACCGCGCCATCCTCGCGGTGAAATCCGGTCACGAGGCATTCCGAGCGATACGGTCCGATTTGCTTCGGTGGAAAATTGACTACGGCGATCACCTGCCTGCCGGGCAGGTCTGCCGCGCTGTACAAATCGGTGATCTGTGCACTCGATTTCAGGATTCCGACTTCTGGGCCGAAATCAATCGTGAGCTTGAAGGCCGGCTTTTTCGCCTCCGGAAATTCCTGCGCGCTGATTACGGTGCCAACGCGAATCTCGACTTTTGCAAAATCCGCCCAGTCGATCACTGTGCCCGCTTTGCTCACGTCGGTCCCAGGCCGGCTCGAGCGATATTCTGCGGCGTCCACACGGCCTTTATCGAATAAAAATCGGCAAATGCCGGGGTGCCCGATGGCAAGACGACCCAGGGCTGCTTGCTGCGCGTGTGAATATGCACATCGGGCGGCAGAGCGGCGGGTTCATCCAGTGTGCCCACTCGCACGAAAACCGTGCCCGGAATTGCTGCGGCGTACTCGCTCCATAACTGTGTTCCACACTCTGCGCAGCGAAATACGCGATGGGTTTTGCCGCTGCCGCCTTTGAAGTCGACCGTTGCAAGATTCCCCTGCGTGAGCTCGAAATCTGCCTTGAGCATATACGCATTGATCACGAACGCAGATCCTGTCAACCGCTGGCAATCGCTGCAGTGGCAGGCGTGCACGATCAGTGGTTCGTCGTTCAGCTGGTACCTGGCGGCCCCGCAGGCGCATCCGCCGTTACGACTCATCATCGTCTCCTGGGAAGGATGGGTCGCTGTCATTCGAATCGGGTGTCTTGAAGAAAGGCTCGCCGTTTTCATCGACGATACACGCCGCCAGCGCCTGCATCGTCAGTGCCAGGTAGAGGCTTTCCTGCTCTTCCGACTCCGCGTCAAGAAACGCCTGGTACGGGGATTTTTCAAGGCAGCTGGCGAACTGCAGTTCCACGGCACTGCGACACGCCATGTTCTCGCCACAAGCCTCAAACACGCTCCACTGCAATGCAATTTCGCTGGCATTGGCCTGGTTGGCGCCCGCAGCCGCCGGGACAGTCAATGTCATCACTGCAACCATGAATAGTCCTGGTCGGATCATCGCAATCATTGCTGGCCCTGCTGCTTAACGAATATCAGCTCGTCGGTGGCAAAACCGAGCTCGCTCGAGCGTCGCAGGAATAGCTCGAGGACTTGCGGGTCCACGACCGGTGTTCGGGACAACAGCCAGAGGTAGGAGCGATTCGGCCCCGTGACGAATGAATACTGGTAATTGTCTTTATCGAGGCCAAACACGACATAGGCCCCATAAAAAGGCCCAAAGAAGGACACCTTCAAATAACCCTCATCGGGGTTGCGAACGAAATAGGCCTTGCCCTCCGCCTCGCTCCAGTCGCCATCTGCCACAGAATATCCGCGGTTGATCACCCTCACCCCACCGTCTTCACGCACGCTGTACTCCGCCGTAACCTGTTCCAGGCCGCGTTCGAAAGAATGATCGAGGCGAGCGATTTCATACCATTTGCCGAGGTAGCGATCGAGTTCAAATTCGTCTACGGGTTCGACGCCTTCCGGAATACCCACACAGCCGGCCAGCAAAAAACCTGCGGCAAGCAACAGGCCCACTCGCCTGCGCGCACAGTCAAAACTCATGCCGATATTCACATTGAGAGCCATGCCTGGCGATCCTTCACGGCTGGTCCGCGAAAAAATCGACGACGCCAGTATCGAGCGAATACTCCGCGCCAACGATGAGCAGCTCGTCGCGCGCCACCAGGTTTTCGAGAATGTCCGAACCGTGCTTCAGCGCCTCGACGGATGCCCTGACATTCGCCCTGACAGCAAGGCGCTCGAGCTCCGATTCGTCACTTTCGCCGGCATTTTCCAGCACGGCGGCGACTGATGGTTCGATGCGGCTTACGATAGACGTCAGGTTGGGTGATTGTCGTTCCGCCGGACCGCGAAGTTGCTCGAGCGTTGCCTGCACCGCGCCGCAGCGTGAATGTCCCAGTACCACAACCAGCTTTGTGGAAAATCTTTCGGCAGCAAATTCGACGCTGCCAATTTGCGAAGGCGCGACGACGTTGCCTGCTACCCTGATGACAAACAGGTCACCCATACCCTGATCGAACACGATCTCGACAGGCACCCGTGAATCCGAGCAGCCGAGGATTACCGCGAAGGGTTGCTGCCCTGCCGTAAATTCATCCAGGCGTGTATGACTCACCATGGCATCCAGTGAGCGCACACCCGAGATGAATCGGGCGTTGCCATCTAACAGTCTCTGTAACGCTTCCACAGCCGAAATCATAACCACCACTTTTACATCATTTGTGTTGCCGCATAATAGCCCAGGCGCCAGCGGCGACACCAGCCAGCAAAGCCGGGCTTTCGCCCATGCGGCAACGAATATAAGCTATTGAAATATCAATTCTTTTATTGCTCACGGCGCTGTTCCAGCCCAGCAACCGCGAACCCTGCGAGTATACTACAGGCAGTTGCGGCATAAGCCTCACAACCTCAGGCAGTACGTTTAGCCGCAAAAGCGCTGGACGATATCGCACATTGTTTTGCGCGAGCGTATCGTTAACTCGATAGCGAGGCACCGTCAGCCAGGCCCGTTGCGCGTGTAATGACCTTCAAGAATCCGCGATCGTTCGGCAGGCGTCAGTTCCAGCCGCATCTCGACGACATCCAGGCCGGCAGCGATACCATCCTCTTTGCGCTCAACGGTGACAAAACCACAGCGACTGTAAAACTTCTCCGTCAACTGACTGGTGCCGAGACGCACCGCAACGAAGCTGTTGTCTGCAGCGATCGCAACAAGGCGGTGTAACAACAGCTGCCTGCCGATGCCCTGGCCATGCCACTGCCTGTCCACCATGCCCCAGCAGAGATCGGCAACGTCGATACCCGGACGTCGTCCATAACCGCCACAGCCGACAATTTGCCCGGCATGCTCCACGACGAAATACGGGCACTCGCCCATATCGAGAAACGCCATGAACTCGGGTAGCTCATGCTCGCGCAGCCAGCGCGGCATGTTGGATCGAAACACACGCTCACAGGCTTCGCGGTCCTGCCTGGAGTATGGCCGGAACGTAATGGTCATGATCGGAATTCGAGCGTGCCGTCCTCGATTTCACCCTTTAACAGGAGCTTCTTGTCGCCGCGGTAATTCTGCAGATTTTGCCATGGATCGCGATCGCCCTGTTTCGGCAACAACGCAGCAACGCGCATCAGGTATCCGGCCGAGAAATGATCGATAAACGGCCTTTGCGGCATGTTTTTTTCATCTTCCGCAAGCCGTGGCGTGCATTGGCGTGCGCCAATCTTTCCCATATGGTTGAGCAAACGACAACTGTACTCGGCGTTCATGTCGGCACGAAGTGTCCATGACGCGTTGATATACCCGAAAGTGGATACCATGTTGGGTATTCCCGAAAACATCATGCCCTTGTAGGTGTACTTGTTCGCGAAGTCCACCGTCTCACCGTCGACGACGACCTGCATTCCGCCGAGCACCTCCAGGGCCAGGCCGGTGGCGGTCACGATGATGTCGGCTTGCAGTTCCTCGCCGGACTGCAGCAGGATTCCATTCTCCGTAAACGTATCGATATGGTCAGTAACCACCGACGCCTTGCCGGACCTGATTGCCTCGAACAAATCACTGTTCGGCACCAGGCAAAGCCGCTGCTCCCAGGGGTTGTAGCTGGGTACGAAATGCTTCTCGACATCGTAGTCCGGCCCCAGTTCCTTCCGCACCATGTCCACCAGCCACTTTTTGACCAGCCTGGGGCTTTTTCTTGCCTTGCGATACACGTATTGCTGGTAGACCGTATTTTTGAATCGCGTGATGGCATACGCCCACTTCCCCGGCAACACTCTGCGCAGGAAATTCGCGATCGCGTCCTTGTCGGGGCGAGAGACCACGTATGTCGGTGAGCGCTGCAGCATCACGACATGTTCTGCATCCTTCGACATGGCCGGCACCAGGGTCACCGCCGTGGCACCTGACCCGATGACCACTATGCGCTTGCCGCCATAGTCCAGGCCCTGCGGCCACTCCTGCGGATGCACGATGTCGCCCTGAAACCGTTCGCGGCCTTTGAATTCGGGCGTATAACCGCCCTTGTAACTGAAATACCCGGAACACATGAGCAGAAAATCGCAGCTGAACCGCAACTGCTCGGCGGAATCGTTTTTCTCGACGTCCAGGGTCCAGGCAGCCGTCTTCGACGACCATTCTGCCTTGCGAACCTGGTGAGCCATTCTGATGCGATCACGCAAACCGTGCTCATCGACGGTTTCATTCATGTAATCGAGGATTGCAGGGCCATCTGCAATTGCCTTGTCAGCGATCCATGGCTTGAAGTTATAACCCAGCGTGTGCATGTCGCTGTCGGAGCGAATGCCCGGGTAGCGAAACAGGTCCCAGGTGCCGCCTAATGCCGCCCTTCCCTCCAGGATCAGAAAGCGCTTGTCCGGGCAATGCTTCTGCAGGTGACAGGCGGCACCAATACCGCTCAGTCCTGCTCCCACGATAATTACGTCAAAATGTTCGGCGTCCACATGCTCATCCAGGGTTGGGTCATTGCCAGTTTACATACGTCGGGTCGGCGGCGACCGCAGGGTAACACTCTTCGATTCAGCCGCCGGTCGACGTTGCTGCCGGCTTCAACGCAAAACGCAGCACGACATAGCCGACTATACCCGAGGCCAGTGACCCGATGATGATGCCAAGCCGCTCGTCGAACAAAAGGTTAACGCCGGTTTCCTCGAAGGCCAGGGAACCGATGAAGAGGCTCATCGTAAATCCGATGCCACAAAGCGCCGCGGTACCGTACAAGGCGAGCCAGTTTACGCCTCGCGGCAAGCTCGCCAGCCCCAGCTTCACTGCCAGCCAGCACAGGCCGAATATGCCAACCTGTTTGCCCACGAACAGACCGGCAGCAATTCCGGTCGGCACGGCATGCATCACTTGTGCCATGCCTACGCCCTGCAGGTTGATTCCCGCATTGGCAAACGCGAAAACCGGCAACACGAAAAAGGCCACGATCGAATGCAGGTCTTCTTCCAGCGACTTGAGCGGCGATATGGACGGATCCTGTTTGCTCCTCATCGGAATGAACATGGCAACGATTACACCGGCAAGGGTCGCATGTACACCGGATTTGAGCGTGGCAATCCACATGATCGCCCCAACCAGAAGATACGGGCTCTTGGACGTCGTGTTGCGCCGATTCAATTGCAACAGGACGATGATGCACGCAGCCGCTATGCCGAGCGCCGGCAGCGAGATTTTGCTCGTGTAGAAAATGGCAATAATGATAATTGCGCCGATATCGTCGAAGATGGCCAATGACGTCAGGAATATCTTGATCGAGGTCGGGACGCGCGATCCCAGTAATGCCAGGACGCCCAGTGCGAATGCGATATCGGTTGCCGCAGGAATCGCCCAACCCTGCATCGCGACCGGGTCGGCCGAATTGAAGTAGGCGTAAATCGCGGCGGGAACCAGCATGCCGCCGATAGCGCCAACCCCTGGGAGCACCACTGTCTTGCGCTCCGACAATTCACCTTCGACAAATTCCCGTTTCAGTTCGAGGCCGACGAGAAAAAAGAAGACCGCCATCAATCCGTCGTTGATCCACAGGAGCAGCGGCTTCGCGATCTCCAGCGGCCCAACCCTGATTTCAACCGGCACATCCAGGAACAGGGCATACAATGACTGCAGCGGGGAATTCGCGCAAACGATCGCAACCAGCGCTGCAAACATCAGCAACAGGCCCGCCGCGGACTCCATTTTCAGGAAGGATGCGATAAAAGACGTTGGCTTCGATGACATGGTTGTCCTTTTTTACCTGGCCTCAGTGGTCAATTTGACCCTTACAGCGTCGGATGTTGCCGGCGCCAGGTGCTGGCCTGCTCACACGCAAACCCGGCACGACACAGATCCGTGTCCTTCAATCTTGAAACGGTTCTGGCAGATTGTTCGTCGGATTCGCTCATACTTGTTCCTAAAGCGGCAATCGCAAACCTTCGCTGGCCACATTAAAGCCTGCATCCCTTACCCATCTGGCCTGTTCGCTCTGCGGATCGAGGAGCGGGTTGCTGTGATTCATGTGAATGAACCATACCCTGGCACGATCCTCGGGCGAGAGCGGCGCGAAGACTTCCATACTCTCGGTGACATAGGGATGCCGAATACTCGACATGTCACGGCCGCGTAATTCGCCGTCCGCGAAAAAAGTTGCATCCACGAATGCGTAATCCACGGTTTTTACAAGCTCGGAAATATCGGTTGGCCAATCCGACCATTTGTCGATATCGGGGATGAATAGCGCGGAGCGGCTCGGGCCATCGATTCGGTAACCGACTGTCTCCGAAAACTCATCCCGATGTGGAACCAGGAACGGGGTGACGGTAATCCCGCCGACTTTCTCACCACGGCCGGCAGTCAGGCCGCGCAAGTCGATATTTTGCAGCGCGACCAGCTGGCTCCAGGGTCCATTGGTCACAAGGAAATCCCGCAGGCGTTCCATCGCGTAAACGGGCACTCGGCGGGTCCCCATGACTTCACGCCCGAGAAACATCAGGCCGGTGTAGTGCCCGATATGTGCGTGTGTCAGGAAAATAGCCGTGAGAAGTTCATTCGACCTCGGGGCCTCGGCTTCGAGGGCATAAAGCTGCGCTGGAAAATCCGGCGTCGCCTCGAACATTATGCGACGTCCCGTCGCCGGCTCGATGACAGCGAGCGACGTTGCGTGACGTCTCTCCGCCGGGTCCTGCCAGCCGGGCATGCAATGCTCAGCAAAACAGCCTGCCTGTGGGTAGCCCCCATCCTGCGCCACTCCCAGCACGAACAGGTACGGGGCGCCGTCCTGTGCCCGGCAGGTTGCGGCTGCCAGCATAAGCAAAAGGC
>DATCZF010000062.1:0-7995 GCA_036526055.1 Woeseiaceae bacterium | reverse complement strand
GAGATTGATGAACTCTGGCGCCGGCGGATCATTCGCGATCTGGGCCATGCGTATGATTTCAGTCATGACAAGTTACGGGCCGTGGCCATTGATGCGATCAGCCCGGCGCGACGGCGCCAGCTGCACCGGGCGGTCGCCAAGGCGATGGCGCAAGAATATGAGAATGACCTCGATGCGGCGGCCTCACAGCTGGCGGCACATTACGACCAGGCCGGCATGGCAGGCGAGGCTGTCGAGGCCTATCGCGTGGCCGGAGAGCGGGCCGTATCGGTATCGGCGCTCGATGAAGCTGTTACGTTGTTTCGGCGGGCGCTGGCCTTACTGGGAGACCTGGCGCCATCACGCGACCGGGATGAGCTGGAACTGCAGATCCGTATCGCCCTGGGCTCGCCGCTGGTTGCCCTTGACGGTTACGGCGCGGCCAG
This sequence comes from Woeseiaceae bacterium, assembly GCA_036526055.1. GTDB lineage: Bacteria > Pseudomonadota > Gammaproteobacteria > Steroidobacterales > Woeseiaceae > JAHEFE01. The sequence goes on along the minus strand of DATCZF010000062.1, from coordinate 7,570 downwards.
TTCGCACCGGCTGTACGAGCGTGCGCTCAGTCTTTGCCGCAGGCTGAACCGGTCGATCGACCCGCCGATATTGCGCGGGCTCGGCCTTGCCCGGTTGCAGGGTTGCCGGTTCGAGGACTGCGATAACTTCGCCCAGGCGCTTCTCGATGGAGAGAGCCAGGACGCCGTGACCCGGACGGAGGGCCATTACTTGCTCGGCGTGAGCGCGTTCTGGCAGGGTGACCTGGACAAAGCCCGTCACCACCTCGAGGCCGCCATCGCGGCATACGATGTGACCCGCCAGGACGAGCACCTGGCGCTGTTCGCCCAGGACCCGCGAGCGGTTTGTCTCGTCCGCCTGGCCCTCGTTGAGCAATGGGCGTCGAATTCAGAGCGGGCCGAAGAACTCGCACGGGAGGCGCTGCAGGTGGCGGCGGCGACGGACCATTCAATGACGCTGGCCTATGTCATCACTTATGCGGCAATTCTCGCAGCCGAGGCCGGGCAATCCGATTGGCTGGCAGAGTTGCTGGCCGAGGCGGAGGCCCTTCGCGAACGTCTCCCGGAGCGGTATCTCGTCATTGTTCTGGATGCGTTGCAGGGCTGGCTGGAGGTCAGCGAGGGGTCGCTTGGAGGTATTGATAAAATATTGCAGGCAGTTGGGCGCTCCCGAGCTGAAGGCGAGACATTGCACCTGTCCTATACGCTACTGCTGCTCGCTCGGGCCCGCCTGCAGGCGGGTGAGGCGCAGGAAGGACGCGTCGCGTCACGTGAGGCGCTGGAGTGGACCCAGGCGGTCAATCAGCGCTATTTGGAGGCCAAATTGAGCCAAATCGATGCCGAGCTAGCCCGGTGCACCGGTGAATCCAGCTAGCAGGGAACGCTTTGGGAACGCCGAGAGCTGCAAATTGGGGCACCTTGAATGAGACAGGCAGACGGAGTAACCCATGAATGACACGATCAATACCCTGACCGAAACGGCCCGCGGACCGGTAATAACGGCCTCGGACACCGCTTATGACGATGCACGTGCCGTTTACAACGGCATGCATGACAGAAAGCCGCTTGCGATTGTGCAGTGTACGGACTCGGCGGCCGTAATGACCGCGATCGCGGCCGCCCGTGACAGCGACCTCGACCTGGCAGTTCGCGGGGGCGGGCACAGCGTCCCGGGATTTGGCACGATCGAAGGCGGCCTGGTCATCGACCTGTCGCGGATGAATTACGTTCGCGTCAATCCCGTCAAGAAAGTTGCCAACGTCGGGGGTGGGGCGACGCTGGGGGATGTCGACCATGCAACCTATCCGTTCGGTCTCGCCGCGGCCGGCGGCGTCGTCTCGACAACCGGCGTGGGCGGCCTGACGCTGGGCGGCGGCATCGGGTACCTGACGCGAAGCGTCGGTCTTACGATCGACAACCTGCTGTCGGCCGATGTCGTGCTCGCTGATGGCCGGCAGGTGACTGCGAGTGACTACCAGAACGAAGACCTCTTCTGGGCGCTCAGAGGTGGTGGTGGCAATTTCGGCGTCGTAACGAACTTCGAGTTTCAACTCCACGATGTTGGCGACATCGTGGGTGGCCCGATGTTTTTCGAGTTCGGTGATGCCCAGGCGGTGCTCGAGTGCTACCGCGAGTACATGATGCATGCGCCCGAGCAGCTCGGCTGCTTTTTTGGCTGGCAGATTGCGCCGCCGCTGCCCTTCATTCCGGAAGACCGGGTAGGCGATCTGTTCTGCGTCCTCGTGCCCTGTTGGAACGGACCGCACGAAGAAGCGGAGCAAGTCGTGAAGCCGTTCCGGGACGCTGCCGAAGTCAAGGCCGAACTCTTTGAGGTCATGCCGTTCCCGATGCTGCAGAGCTTGTTCGACGATGCGGTGCCGCAGGGCATGCAGAACTACTGGAAGGCGGACTTCATTACGGAGCTGACAGACGATGCGATTGCGGCGCACATCGAGCACGGCGCCAAAACGCCGCACATCAGTTCGAGCATGCATCTGCATCCTATCAACGGTGCGGCACAACGGGTTGGCGCCGATGAAACGGCTTTCGGGCACAGGGACAAGAACTTCGCGCCGGTGATCGTTGGCATGTGGGATGACCCGGCTGAGAACGAAGCCAATACGAATTGGGTGAAAGACTATTACGAGGCCATTCATCCGTATTCCGGCAGTGAAGGGGGCTACATTAACTTCATGTCTGACGACGATGATGGCCGCGCGCCCGCCAACTATGGGGCGAATTACGAGCGGTTGGCGCAGGTCAAGGCGGCTTATGACCCCGAAAATTTATTCCATGTTAACCAGAATATTGTTCCGACGCGTGCTCGTTAAATCAGCCGAGTTTGACCGTATCGACTGGGTCAGACGACCGCGGATGGGTACTGTGAACAGCGCAAGGTTTGAATCCGCCGCGAGGGAGCAGGTTCAGGTGAGTCGCCCCGACGCAAGAGAATCTCCTATCCTTTGATGTATTGCTCGAGGTGCTCGATTTCAGCTTGCTGGTCGGCGATGATGGCCTGGACGAGATCACCCAGAGAAACCAGGCCCAATACCTCGCCGTCCTCTACCACGGGCAGGTGACGGATTCGCTTCCCGGTTACCAGTTCCATGCATTCGTGTACTGACCGGCTACTCGTGGTCGTAATCACATCGGGCGTCATAATTTCGGAAACTCGGGTCTTGCGCGAAGAACGACCTTTCAGGATCACTTTGCGCGCATAATCCCGTTCCGAAAGCATGCCTATGAGCCTGCCATCGCGCATCACGGTCAGCGCCCCGATGCCTTTTTCTGCCATGAGTTTGATGGCGTCGAGCACCGTCGCGTCCGGGTCGATCGATATGACTTCCCGTCCTTTCGTATCCAATACATGCCTGATGAGCTTCATGTTACCTCCTCAGCTGCCAACGCCTCATGCCGGGCGCCGCCCGGCATCCACCCCTTTTTTACTTTACGTGCTACGGGGATTTTAGCAAACGGTCGGCGGACCGATCGCATCGAAATGCTGCCGTGAAAGGAGATAATCCAGCAATTTCAACGGGGCAGGCGGCGTCTGGTTTCAATCTTGCGGGCCGTTGTCAATTGTGGAAATCCGAGGGTGATTCCTCTATCCTCACGGGGGGGTTCAGTTCGTCCACCGCGAAATCATTAGCGTGAACGGGGGTTTCCGCAAGTTGCCAGCGAACTGAATACAAAAAGAAACTCGGCAAGGCTCCGGCACTGCCGGCAAGAATTCGCGAACATCAACAGAAGGATGCACGAAGTATGCCTCTAGCTGTGGTCTTGATCCTGCTCGTTGTCGGTTCCATCCTGTTTCATCTTCTCAGTCCCTGGACTTTTACGCCGTTGGCTTCCAATTGGGGTATGGTCGATTTCACCGTCGAAGTCACGCTCTGGGTTACCGGTGCCGTATTTGTCGCCGTGAATCTGTTCATGGCGGTATGCGTGATCAAGTTCAGGCACAAGAAAGATTCGCGGTCGAAGTACGAACCGGAGAACAAGAAACTCGAAACCTGGCTGACGGTACTTACCACGATCGGTGTTGCCGCGATGCTCACTCCGGGACTGCTCGTGTGGGCAAAATTCGTCGACGTGCCGGAAGAGGCGCACGAAGTGGAAGCGATCGGCCAGCAATGGCACTGGACTTACCGGTTTCCAGGTGCAGACGGCAATTTCGGCGAAGTTCGGGCGGAACTCATTACCATGGATAATCCGTTCGGCATGGTGCCCGAAGACCCGAACGGCCGGGACGACGTGCTGGTTTACAGTCCGGAGGTGCATGTCCCGGTCGACCGTCCGGTCAAGTTCGTGCTGCGATCCAAGGACGTCCTGCACGATTTCGCTGTCGCGCAGTTTCGCGTAAAGATGGACCTGGTTCCGGGCATGCAGACCTATTTGTGGCTGACCCCCACGGAAACCGGTCGTTTCGAGGTGCTGTGTGAGGAGCTTTGCGGTATCGCTCACCACACCATGCGTGGTGCCGTAATCGTCGAGGAGCAGGATGCATTCGACGCGTGGCTGGCCGGTTATCCGACATATGCCGACACGCTACACGCACAGGCGGGAGACGCCACGGTGGGCGGCGCGCTCTACGGCGTCTGCTCGGCCTGTCACGGCGCCGAGGGACAGGGAATGCAGGCGCTCAATGCACCGAAGCTTTCCGGCCAGAGCGAATGGTACCTGAGGCGGCAACTCGAAAATTACAAGAACGGCTTGCGTGGTGTGCACGAAGGCGACACTTATGGCAGGCAGATGGCGCCGATGGTCAATACGCTCGCTGACGAAGCGGCCATCGACAACGTAATCGAGTACATACTGAAGTTCCCGGACGAACCTGCGCCCGCCACCATTGAGGGCAACGTCGAAAACGGCGAGCGACTGTACCGGGTGTGCGCGTATTGTCACGGTGCGGATGGCATGGGGAAACAGGCCCTCAACGCCCCCCGTGCGGCCGGCATGACGGACTGGTACATGGTGCGCCAGCTCCAGAATTTCAGGGACGGTGTTCGCGGTTCACATCTGCAGGACTATTACGGTATGCAGATGGGGTTCATGGGACGCATTCTCATGGACGACCAGGCGATCAACGATCTCGTCGCCTACATCAACACGCTTTAGGAGCTGAATCGGATGGCCTACGTATCAATTGCCGACCGCGATCACGAAATCGAACATCACGATCCGCAGACTTTTATCACCAAGTACGTCTGGAGCCAGGACCACAAGGTCATCGCGGTGCAGTACAGCATTACGGCGATATTCGTGGGCGTCGTGGCGCTGGTACTGTCAGCAATGATGCGCCTGCAACTAGGATTTCCCGACACATTCTCGTTCATCAATCCCGAGAACTATTACCAGTTCGTGACCATGCACGGCATGATCATGGTCATATACCTGCTGACGGCGCTGTTTCTTGGCGGCTTCGGTAACTATCTGATACCGCTCATGTGCGGCTCCCGTGACATGGTATTCCCGTACCTGAACATGCTCAGTTACTGGGTGTATCTGCTGTCGGTGGTCATCCTCCTCGCCAGCTTTTTTGTCCAGGGTGGCTCTACGGGCGCCGGGTGGACACTCTATCCCCCGCAAGCCATCATGCCGGGCACGCCCGGCATCGACATGGGCATCGTGCTCATGCTGGTGTCACTCGCCGTGTTCATTGTCGCTTTTACGATGGGCGGCCTGAATTACGTGACGACAGTGCTGCAGGCGCGCTGCAAGGGCATGACACTGATGCGCATGCCACTCTCCGTGTGGGGCATATTCATGGCGACCATCCTCGGCCTGCTGGCGTTCCCGGCCTTGCTGGTCAGCGCGATCATGATGATGCTTGACAAGACCATCATGACGAGTTTCTTCATACCGGCGATCAGTTCCATGGGCTCGGATCCCGGGCACACGGGCGGCAGCCCGATCCTGTTTCAGCACCTGTTCTGGTTCTTCGGCCACCCGGAGGTGTACATCGTTGCGCTGCCGGCATTCGGGATCGTTTCCGATCTGCTCAGTACGCACGCCCGCAAGAACATTTTCGGTTATCGCATGATGGTATGGGCCATCGTCGTCATCGGTGGCCTCAGCTTCATCGTTTGGGCACATCACATGTATGTCAGTGGCATGAATCCTTACTTCGGATTCTTTTTCGCGACGACGACGCTGATCATCGCGGTGCCCACCGCATTGAAGGTCTATAACTGGGTGCTGACGCTGTGGCAGGGCAACATCCATTTGCGCGTGCCGATGCTGTTCGCCATCGGTTTCATCTTCACGTTCATCCACGGTGGCCTGACCGGCCTGTTTCTCGGCAACGTCACGATCGACCTGCCGTTATCCGATACCTATTTCGTGGTGGCGCATTTCCACATGGTGATGGGCGTGTCGCCGGTACTCGTGGTGTTCGGGGCCATCTATCACTGGTTCCCGAAGATTACGGGCAAAATGTACAACGAGACGCTGGGCAAATGGCATTTCTGGATGACGTTTCTCGGCACCTATTCGATTTACCTGCCGATGCATTACCTCGGTTTCCTCGGCGTCCCGAGGCGTTACTTCGCAATGGGAAATACGGAATTCATGCCTGAGTCCGCGCAGACGCTCAATTCGAGTATCACCTTGTCGGCCCTGTTCGTCGCGGCCACGCAGATCCTGTTTTTCGTGAACGTGATCTGGTCCCTCAAGAGCGGCAAGAAGGCCGGCCCGAACCCCTGGGGCGCGACGACGCTGGAATGGCAGACACCGGATACGCCGCCGAAGCACGGTAACTGGGGTCACGACCTGCCGGTGGTCCACCGCTGGGCCTACGACTACAGTGTGCCTGGTTACGCGGACGATTTTATTCCCCAGACCGTGCCGCCGGACGAGGCACCGGCCGGGCGTGATCACGGCGGTGAGTCCCACTAGTGGAATTCATCCTCATCATCCTCGCTCTCATGCTGGCGGTGTTCCTCGGTTGGGTACTCAAGTCGTCGTTCAACGTGCAGCCCTGGGTGGCGGAGCCGGTCGACGAGACGGCCAACCAGGCGCCGATGAATGCGAATGCCAAAGTGGTCGCGCTGGCGACCTTGATGGCCGTCGTTACGTCGTTTTTCGCCCTGATTATGAGTGCCTACGGGCTGCGCATGGACTACGGCGATTGGGTGCCGCTCAACGAACCTCAGCTGCTGTGGTGGAACACCGGCATGCTGTGTCTCGCAAGTTTCGTCTTGCAGTGGACCCGTAACGGCGCCGTCTCGGGACGCGTTTCGCGTCTGAAGCCGGGCCTGATAGTGACGGGAATCCTGACCTTCGCCTTCCTTGCCGGGCAGTTTGCCGCGTGGCGCATGCTGTCAGCCTCGGGGCAATACATTTCCAGCAATCCCGCCAACGCTTTCTTCTACCTGATGACCGTAGCGCATGCGCTGCACATCCTTGGGGGCATGTACGTCGGCGCGCGGGCGACACTGCGGGTTATGAACGGCGCGAGTCCGGACTCCGTTCGCCAGAGCGTGGTGCTGTGCGCAGTCTACTGGCATTTCCTGTTGATAGTCTGGCTGGTGATGTTCGGCTTGCTGTTGTCGACCTGACACATGAGGAATCGGATCTATGTCTGAAGTTGTAATTGAGAGCACGACAGAGGCGCCTGGCCTCGAAGGCGTCGTCGGCGACTTCTCGCGGGACAAGCAGGTATTTGGCGTCCCGTGGGGCAAGGCGATGATGTGGATCTTCTTGCTGAGTGACACCTTTATCTTCAGCTGTTTCCTCGTGTCTTACATGAACGTGCGAATATCGACGACGGATCCATGGCCGGTGCCGAGCGAAGTATTCGCGCTGTCTTTCGGTGGCGAGCCGATCCCACTGATTCTTATTGCCATAATGACCTTCATCCTGATCACGTCGTCAGGCACGATGGCGATGGCCGTCAACATGGGTTATCGGAAGGACAAGAGCAAGACCTTCTGGCTCATGATTGCAACGGCTATCCTCGGCGCCTCATTCGTCGGCATGCAGGCTTTCGAATGGACCAAGCTCATCGTTGACGAGGGCGTTCGTCCCTGGGGTAACCCCATGGGCGCCGCGCAATTCGGCTCCAGCTTTTTCATGATCACCGGATTTCACGGTT
>DATCZF010000061.1:0-4673 GCA_036526055.1 Woeseiaceae bacterium | reverse complement strand
AATCGAGCGCAATTTCCACCAGGGCATCGAGCAGGCCGGCAGAACCACTTCCCAGCTCTGCGGTTGAGGTTGTAAAGCTGACCTTGCGCGTACTGGTTTGCGCCTCGAAGCGCTGTGCGCAGAGGTCATTGATATTCCTGCCGGCAGGAATCGCCTGGAAGTTATGGCGAATTTCCATGTTCGACTGTAACGCGCGTTTTATACCAGCGAGGATGGTCTCCTCCTCGGCGATACTCGCAACAATACCTTTGACATCAACCGCTTCCGGAGTAATGGTCGCCTCGAAATAGGGAACACCGGCGAGGCTGGCCAGCGTTACCTCGGCGAGCAATGACCAGCGGGGCGGTAACGGCGCAGCGATTTGCACATCGAAACCGGGCCGGTCCCCGGCAAAATACTCCTGTTGTGTGCGCTTAAGGATCTGCCGGCCGGCGTCCGAGCTGATTACGCCGCGGATCGTGAGTTGCTGGTTGCTGCGCGTGATGGTCAGTTGCGGATTCGGCTCGGCGCTGCTGCGGGAAAGACTCGAGTCTATTGCGCCACTGCTGGAGTAGGCCAGCAATCCCGCGCATAGCAGGGCCCGCAATATCCTGCCCGCGCGCGCGCTTCGCTGTTGACTGTCGTTGGCAGGCCGCACCTATTTCCGCCCCAGCAGCGTCTTTGCCTGCTCGATCCAGTTTTCCCGCGAAATGCGGCTCGAAAAACCGCGTATTTCGGCGGCTACGCGATGTATGTCCTCCGCCTTGAAATCGGCTATCTGTTCGAGATTCCGAATGCCGAGCCTGTGCAGTATCTGTTCGATTGCCGGCCCGATTCCCCGAATCAGTTGCAGGTCTTCTCTGTCCGGTGGCGGAGCGGTGTCTGGTGCGTTGGCCGGCTTTGTCGACCTGGACTGTGGCGGCGGCTCGGGGATGGTCTTCAGGTCACGCCTGATTTGCTGAATCTCCTGTTCGAGAAGGCGGACCTTCGCTTCTTTTTCCCGGTACTTTTGCACGAGCGGGGAGATGCGGTTTTGCCAGGCCTGCAGTTCAGTCGCATTTTCTGCAGAAGTCTGCTCCGCAGCGCTCAGGGCGCGGGACAGGGTGGCCAGCCGTTCATGCAATGCTTCGTTACTTTTCATCGCGTCCAGCAGTTGCGCCTCAGCTTTGTCCTGGCCTGCCGATGCGCTATCGAGTCGCTCGCTCAGATCCCGGTAGGCCTGTTTGTGCTGTTGAACCTGTTCCAGCAGCTGGGCGCCCTGGTCGCGCAGCCGCTCGACTTCCGCATATTGCGCGTTGAGTTGCTCCTGCCAGCTGGCGTTGACCAGGCGCTTTTCCCGGGCGTTGCGACCGGTGCGAATGACCGAGCCAAGCACGAGGCCGGCAAGCAGACCGAGTCCGATTTGTGAAACCAGCGCGAGAGAAAATTCAGGCATTGACCGGTTGCTATCCTCCGCTTGTTGTTTGTTGCCGAACAGGCTCTTGCAGGCAGTTGCTTTAGCGGTGCCGCACTGGCTGTAAGACTGATTCTCGCCGGCAGACTGCGGTCAGCATATATGCCCCCGTCGGGCGTCTGCAAGCGCTCGGACCAATTCGATCGGCAACATGCTTTAGCGTCGCCATCGAGAGCGCCGTTGATTCGTGTGGTCGGCGAATATATTGCAGCGGGCGCAGCACGCCTTTTGCTTCATAGCGGGCGGCAGAAGTGGTAACGTTGCGCGCGTTCAAGGGGCAGACAGAGCGATGAGTGAACAACACCTGGTTTTTGCAATTGTCACGGTGACGGGCCTCGGCGTAGCGGCACAGTGGCTGGCGTGGCGCATGAAGCTGCCTGCGATCGTGTTGCTCGCTGCTGCCGGTCTCGCGATCGGCCCCGGTCTCGGGCTGGTTGATCCAAGTGCTGATTTTGGCGATTTTCTGCGCCCGTTTGTCAGCCTGTGCGTCGCCATCATCCTGTTCGAGGGCGGTTTAAGCCTGCAGTTGAGCGAACTGAAACAGGCCCGCAGCGGCGTGCGCCGGCTGGTGTATGCCGGCGTGCCACTGGCCTGGGGTTTTTCGAGTGCCTGCGCACATTATATTGGTGGACTGGACTGGCCGGTGTCACTGGTGTTCGGCGCCATCATGGTGGTCACCGGGCCGACCGTCATCATGCCGTTGTTACGCCAGGCGGCGCTGAACCGGCGCACGGCGTCCTATCTGAAGTGGGAAGCGATCGTCAATGACCCGATAGGCGCGCTGCTGGCCGTACTCGTATTCCAGTTTTTCATCTATCACGGCGAAGGGTCGGGCTGGGGCTCGATCATTCAGGGCCTTGGCCTGGCAATAATTTGCAGCCTTGTATTCGGTGGTCTCGGCGGCTGGGGCATTGCGCGAGTGTTTCAGCGCGGGCTCGTTCCGCCGTATCTGAAGAGCCCGGTCATGCTCGGGCTGGTGCTGGTGGTTTACGTAGTGTCCAACGTCATTCAGCACGAGGCGGGGCTGCTCACGGTGACGGTAATGGGCATCGTCGTCGGCAATATGAACCTGCCGAGCATTGGCGACATGAAGCGATTCAAAGAGTACATCACGATCATGCTGGTGTCCGTCGTGTTCGTATCCCTGACCGCCGACCTTGAAATCTCTTCGATGGCGTCGATTGGCTGGCGTGGCGTGGCGCTCATTCTGGCGATCCTGTTCATTGCCCGCCCGGCATCGATCATGCTCGCAACCGTCGGCGCAGGCATGGAGCTTCGCGAGCGTGCCCTGCTGAGCTGGATTGCGCCGCGGGGCATCGTAGCCGCGGCCACCGCCGGTCTGATGGGGCCGCGATTGGTGGATGCCGGTTATTCGGCGGAAACATTGTTACCGCTGGTATTTGCCGTGATCTTTGCGACGGTATTCAGTCACGGGCTGTCGCTGAACTGGCTGGCCAACAAGCTGGGGCTCGCCTCGCGTCACCGTGACAGCGTGCTGCTGGTCGGGGCGTCGCCGTGGACCATTGAACTGGCACAAGCGCTGCGCTCCGTCAAAGTCAACGTGCTGGTTGCCGATACTTCATGGCATGCGCTCAGGCCGGCGCGCCTGGCGGGCATACCCGTTTTTTACGGCGAGATACTTTCCGAGTTTGCGGAGGAGTCCGTCGAGATAGCGCATGTCAGGACTGTCCTGGCGGCGACCTCGAACGACGCCTACAACGCACTGGTATGTACGGCAATCGCGCCGGAAATCGGCAACGACAGGGTGCTGCAGTTATCGATGGGCGAAGACTATGAGGAAGACCCGCAAGCCTTGTCACGCCCACGCCGCGGGCAGGTAGCTTTTGACCTGGGCGCCGACTTCGAGAAACTCTGGCGCCTGTATGTCCGTGGCTGGCGGTTTTTCAAGACCCGCCTGTCCGCAAACTATGCCTACCAGAATTTTCTCGACGACCGGCCGGAGGATGCGCTCGAGATTCTGGCGCTGCACGCAGACGGCAAGGTCGAATTCCGCTCGGCAGACTCGGCAGTTGCAGCCGTTGCGGGCGACACGATTGTCTATTTTTCAAAACCGCGTCAAGTCGGCGCAGAGGAAAGCACGAAAAGCGATGTCGAAACCACCGAAAAGTGAAGCTATGACGCTGGCGGGCCCTGCGGGAAGGCTTGAAGCCATACTGGAAACACCGCAGGACGGCGAGCCGTCCGCACTGGTGGTGCTTTGCCATCCTCACCCGCTGTATTACGGCACGATGCGCAACAAGGTCATGCATACACTGTCGCGCGCCTTCGTTGGCGAGGGCTTTGCGGCATTACGTTTCAATTTTCGCGGCGTCGGCAAGAGCACGGGCTTGCATGACAATGGCCATGGCGAAACCGGCGATGCGCTGGCCGCCTTGCAGTGGCTGCGAAGGCGCTGGCCAACGCTGCCGTGGTGGCTGGGCGGATTTTCCTTCGGCGCGATGATCGCGCTGAAATGCGCGCTGCAGGAAGCCCCGCAGGGACTGGTGACGATTGCACCGCCCTTTGCCAAGTATGCCAGTGAGCTTGCCGGCCAGCCTGCCTGCCCCTGGCTGGTAGTGCAGGGAGACCGTGACGAGCTGGTTGCCATAGAATCCGTCGTCAGCTGGATGGACGCACTGGAGCCGGGTCCCGAACTACTGGTGATGGAGGATACGGATCACTTCTTTCACAGCAAGCTCGTGCTGTTGCGCGAAGCCGTAGCGGACTTTATTCGCGACACGCGCTGATCAAGGCGAAAAAAAACCGGGCAAGGCCCGGTTTTTTTCAGGGTTCTGTCCTTGCGGATCAGACCATGTCCTTCAGGCCTTTGAGGGCGGCAATCTTGACCACCTTCGATGCAGGCTTGGCTTTGAACATCATTTCCTCGCCGGTGAAAGGGTTGATGCCTTTGCGCGCCTTGACGGCGGGTTTCTTCACAACACGCATTTTCAGCAGGCCGGGAATGGTGAATACGCCAGCAGCGCTGCGTCCACCCAGGTTGTTCTTGATTTGCCCGCTGAGGGAATCAAACACTGCGCTGACCTGCTTACGGGTCAGACCGGTGTCCTTGCAAATCGTGGCGTAAATTTCCGACTTCGTCGGTGACTTTGTTGTTTGAGCGGGAGCGCTCTTGTTAGCTGCCATTGAACTTAAACTCCTTAATAATTACGAAATACGAGCACTGCTCGCAGCACTGCGCGGCGGCAAGATAACACAAGAATGACGAGGGGGTAAGTCACAC
>DATCZF010000060.1:0-24002 GCA_036526055.1 Woeseiaceae bacterium | reverse complement strand
GGCCGGCCTTGCCCGAAGAAACGGGCATCATTCATTTCCGTGTCGAAGCGTTCGGACTTGCCTAGTCGTGCTCAGCGTTTTTCCCGCCATCTATGCCGGCCAGCTTCTTTGCCAGCGACTTCTTCTTCTCCAGCTGCATTTGCCTCGCGATCTGGATGCGCTGTGCCTGCGGTGAGCCTGCGCCATGCATCGACTCGGTGAGATAACCGACCGCATTGCGACCCAGGGTCATGTTTTCGATCAGGCGCACGATACGCAGGCGGTCCTCGGTCGATACGTCGGTCTTGCCCTTTAGGTACTTGCGAACCAGCTCGCCGATCTCCGGGTGTTCCAGGTCCTTTTGCGACGGCGCGGTAACCATGATGCCCCCCGCGAGATCCTGGGCGAGACGGCCTATTTCGTAAGGTATCTTCGTCACGTGGTGCTTGCAGACGTTGGCGAGCAGATCGTTACAAATATACACGCCGGATTTCATTTGCTCGGCCTCGTGACTCGAGGAAATCCCGGTGCTGTAAATGGTTTCGTTAAGGTGCGCCATCTCGACGAGCTTGTCCTTGATGTGCGAGGCCCGTTCAACGCCATTGTATTCGGCGATCGTGGCTGCCGCGCCGATCAGCGCATCACCGACGCCGGACTTACAGACGTAACTGCGCCGGTGATAACAGGTGAAGCGCTCCACCAGTGGCGCCGCGAACTCCACCTCACCGTCCATGAATACATGTTCCCAGGGAATGAACACGTCATCGAAGACGACCATCGCTTCCTGCCCGGAAAATTGCGCATTACCCGCATCGATATCGCCGTCTTCAAGTGCGCGCGTGTCGCAGGATTGCCGGCCGTAAATGTAAGTGATGCCTTCAGCATCGACAGGCAGCGCGGCGACGATGGCGTAATCGCGGTCGTTCTCGCCGAGTCGCAGCGTCGGCATGACGATCAGCCAGTGCGAGTTGATGCAACCGGTCTGGTGTGCCTTTGCGCCACGGATATAGACTCCCTCGTCATCACGCTTGCTGACGTGGACATACAAGTCCGGGTCATCCTGCTCGTGCGGTGCCTTGCTGCGGTCACCCTTGACGTCGGTCATGGCGCCGCCGATGACAAATCCGCGACGTTGCATGTGAGCGACGAAGTTTTTGAAGCGCGCGTGATACCCGGTGTCATTTGCTGCATCGATGTCGAAGGTCACTGAATGCAGCGCGTTGAGCGCATCCATGCCGACGCAGCGCTGAAAACAGGTGCCCGTCAATTGGCCGAGGCGGCGTTGCATCTTGTTCTGCATTACGAGGTCGTCGGCGCTTTCGGCGACATGCAGGAAACGGTTGATGCGCTCGCCGGTGTAAGGCGACATCGCGGAGGCCAGCTCCGGATCGTTCGCGGCGAGATCGTAGGTTGCCGCAACCGCATTGATCGACGGGCGAATGATGGGGTGATCGACCGGCTCCTCGACTTCCTCGCCCAGGAGGAAGACGCGCAGCTTGCGCCCCCGCAGGCTTTCGATGTACTCGGCGCCCGTTCTGATGGCTGGCAGCTCCTCGCCCGCACCCGGGGTTGCGCTCTTGCCCACGATATTGCTCCTCGGTCATCCATTCACTCGTGGTATAGAAAGTACCACTTTCAGCCCGCTTTGGGCACGTCGCCATGGGGGCGGAAGAGGCGACAAACCGCCTATGCGAGCTGTTCTGCGTCGTGAGCCGGCCGGCTCAGGAGTGGTCGACTTCCTCGTGCCGCCTCACGATGCGCGGCCACAGGTCGGCAACTGCCGGAACATCCAGGTGGAATTCGCTGGCCAGAACATCGATGAGCTGGGTGGCGGATTCAATGAGCGTTTCCTCTGGGCCATTCGGGGACAGCACCTTGAATACCCGCCCCCGCAGTATTTTGTGTGCCGTCGTCTCGCGCAGCTCCGCGATCAGGTTCAGGACAAAGCCAGACGACGGGTCGGTCTGCAGGTGACGGCAGCGATCCTCGAGCTGCGTTTCGCTGGCGGGCTCGCGACGGAAGTCATAACTGAATTGGCCGCTGCCGGCATCCTCCCAGAAGCGCCAATAGCCGTCTTCGAGTTGCCGAATGCCCACGGTGTAGGGCGCCTGCACTTCGGTACAGGTTTTAAGTGGCAAGGGATGGACCATGCTGCCGCCAAAGCCCACATCCACCAGGTACTCCTGGCCAGTCTCAGCGAACTTCACGAGCAGGCAAAGATGATTCCCATCGACTTCGGGCCCGCGCTCCTCGCGCATGACGCCCGCTGCCATGCGCATGACATGAAAGCCCAGCTCCTGCAGCGCCCAGCCGAACAAACCATTCTGTTCGTAACACCAGCCGCCACGTTTGCGCACAACGATTTTTTCATACGCCTCGGCAACATCGGTGCTCAGGCGGTGGCCCAGCTGCACGTCGATGTTTTCGAACGGCACGCTGCATATATGGCTCAGCTGTAGCAGAGCCAAAGTGTCGTAGTTGGGATTCGGCCGGCTTTCGACACCAATACGAGCCAGGTAATCGTCGATATTCACAAGGGATCACGTGCCCCGGGGCAAAAGGGCATGATCATACCGGCACGGCGCCGTGTCTAGCGGCCGTTTCGATGCCATATCACGGGCGGGCCCTGCAAGGGTGTGCAGTCAGCGGTTTAGCTCCCTGTCCGGCACAACCCGAAGCGGCATGCAGTCGCTTTCCATGTTGATGATTGCGGAGTGATCGACGCGCGAACAGGCGCCGGCGTAGGCGCCGCCAGCGGAAAACGTGCAGATCTGAACGTTGAAGCCGTCAATGTGCGGTAAGGGCCAGAGTTCCTGGAAAACCTGGTCGCGATGCTCGAACTTACCGGCTGTTTCCAGCATCAATGTGTCTGCCTGGTCGATCAGGCTGATATTGGCGCCGCCACGGCCGACGATCGGTTTGACCGCATAGCCCGTCTTCTTTAGCGCCTTTCGCAGCTCGAACGCTGAATTGAGCAGGTAAGGGTGATTGGGTATCAGTCGCCAGAGCACCGGCAGGATCGCCTTGTTGCTCGGGATGAGCGTCCACAGCGGTTCATAAACCATGACGTCGGGGCGTAATAGCACATCGACCAGGCGCGGTGGGCCACGGCGTTTCGGTGGCGCGCAATTCTTCGCCATGGACTCGGCATCTTCTTCGCACTCGGCGCGAATCTGGTCGAGCGCGGTTTCCCAGGCCCAGGTTTTCCAGACCCAGCGAATCGGCGTGCCGTCGCGATCGACGATGCTGCCATCGCGCTTCCATCGCAGGCCCCGCGTTCCGCGCAGGACTTTGGTTGGCAAGCCAGCTTTTTCGATGACGTCCTTCATGAACCAGGCGTGATAGGTTTCCTCGACGTCGCGGTCATGCATGATGTGTACGACGTCATCGACATGGGCTTTTTTCCACGCGGTAACGAGCCGCTCGACCAGCGAGCGCCCGGCGTCAAAACCGTCTATGCAGCCGAAGTGATCGGCCCACAGCCCCTGCACCTTGCCGGCTTCCAGGTGGCAGGACGCGGAGTCGCAGTTGTACTCGTAGACCTTAAGACCGCGTTCCGACAGTGCGAAGTCAAATCGCCCGGTGATCATCTCGTTGCGGCGATTGCTCCATGACTGGCGAATGCGCGGCAGCAGCGCTTTGGGGATGTTGAAACGCTCAAACAAGTTTTCATGACGCAACACATGCTCGGTAGCGGCCATGAACAGTGCATGCAACTCGGTCGTGGCGCGTTTCAGTTCGGCCTGTGCGGTTTCGGAAATCACGAGGTATTTCAGCTGGTCTTCGATATCCGTCATCAGCGAGTGGCCTTCCATCGTGATGATGAAGGTGGCTTCGTCCATCTTGTTCGGGTCGAGCCAGGGCGAATCGACAGGCACGTCAGTCTGTACTTCTCGAAGCTGAATATTGAGCAGGGCGGGATCGATTTCTTCATGCGGTTCGGCATGCAGGTCATCTTCTGTCTGCAGCACCCAGCCGAGCACATGGGTTTCCGGCTCGCTGTCGTCGACGTGGTATTCACCGGCCTCGCTCACCGTTAAAGCGAGTTCACGCGAATGGTCCTTGTCCTCGGGCCAGGCGTGATGACGGAAGTTCTGTTCGGCGATGCGAATGAAGTCCGCGCCAACCTCGGTGATAATAGCGACGTGGCCGGTTGTCGAAAACTTGCCCCCCTCGTCCCAGATCAGCATGCCGCCGGGTTCCGGGGCACGTTTCGAGCCGTTGCGAAACGCAGCCAGCGGCAGCCTGCCGCCGGATTCGACATGTCTTACCGAGCGCAGTCGAAAAATATCGTAAGCCATCGCGACTTCGTCGAAGACGCAACCGAAATTCACGTACAGCCAGCGGCGCGCAAATTCCACGCACTGCCACTTCTGGCCCATGTACTGGCCATCGAGGTAGCTGCGATAGGATTTGCGATCGGGGAACTCGGTATCGTCCGCCGATTCGTAGTCCGAAGAATAGACGGGAACATTGCCCGGGGCGATACCGATAATCGAGCCGAATTTTTCGTGCGCGACGAGTGGATCTTTCATGTTAACCAGTGGCAAACAGGCATAACTGCAGTCAATTGGGCGGCGAATTCTGCGCCCGCCTTATGCGATTGTCTATAGTTTTGTCGCCTTCCAGGCGGCCTTAAAACCGCGAGGTTGCGCCCAGTGAAGGCATCAGCGGCAAGCGGTATCTCTGTCTCACCGCCAGTTCGGGCTGGGTGAATTCCCCGCCCGCCTTTTTTATCTGCCGGGCTTGCTCCACAGCGCGCCGAGGGCGCCCAAACCCAGCAGGCTCCAGCCCAGCGCCGGGACTGCCGTCTCAAGCCCAAGGAGCAGAGTGCCGCAGACGACCGCGGTCATCGATATGGTCAGGCGAAACCGCTGCTTTTGCTGGGCTTCGAGTTGCGCCCGCAGCTTTCTGATCTCGGGTGCATCCATGCGGACGCGTATATCCCCGTGTGCCGCCTGGTCAGCAAGGTGCTTGATGACGACGGGGAGTTCCCGCATGGCGTCGCGAAGCTGAGGCAGGTTTTCTCGAATACTCGAAAGCACGGCCCGCCCGCCCAGCTGGCCGCCTACCCATTCCTGGAAAAAGGGATGCCCCGTTTCCCACAGGTCGAGATCCGGATACAGCTGGCGGCCCAGGCCTTCGATGTTCAGCAGGGTCTTTTGCAGCAGGATCAGCTGTGGCTGCACCTCCATGTTGAAGCGTTGCGCCGCTTCAAACAGGCGAATCAGCACTTGGGCAAATGAAATTTCGCTGAGCGGCTTGTTGAAGATGGGCTCACAGACCGTGCGCACGGCGGTTTCAAGTTCGTCCACCCGCGTTTCCGGCGGCACCCAGCCTGAATCGATATGCAGTTTGGCGATGCGATAATAATCGCGGTCGAAAAATGCCAGGAAGTTGTGCGCAATGTATTGCTGGTCGCTCGGGTTCAGCGTGCCGACGATGCCAAAATCGATCGCGGCATACCTCGGGTGGTCAGGATCGTCGACCTGTACGAAGATGTTGCCGGGGTGCATGTCGGCATGAAAGAAGTTGTGCTTGAATACCTGGGTGAAAAAGATTTCCACGCCGTTTTCCGCAAGCCGCTTGATGTTGGTGCCGGCGGCCAGCAGGCGATCCATATCGCTGATTGGAATGCCGTGAATGCGTTCCTGCACCATGACGCCGTTGCGACAGTAGTCCCAGTAGATTTCCGGCACGTACAGCAGGTCCGAGCCTTCAAAATTGCGTTTCAATTGCGCCGCGTTGGCGGCTTCGCGCATCAGGTCGAGCTCATCGAAGATCGTCTTTTCATATTCGGCGACGACTTCGAGTGGCCGCAACCGCTTGCCGTACTTGTAATATTTCTCGGTCAGCTCCGCGATGACATACAGCACGTCGAGGTCACGCCGAATCTCTTCGCGTACGCCGGGGCGCAACAGCTTGACGATGACTTCTGTGCCATCTTGCAGCGCAGCAGTATGCACCTGGGCGATGGATGCGGCAGCCAGCGGTTCGCGATCGAAACGCGCAAATACGGCGTCGACGGATTCGCCGTAAATCTCGTTGAGACGCTCGATTGCGACGTCAGCGGGAAACGGCGGAACGCGGTCCTGCAGCTTGGCGAGCTCATCGGCTACATCAACCGGCAGCAAATCCCGCCGCGTTGAAATGGCCTGGCCGAATTTCACAAAAATCGGGCCGAGCTCTTCGAGCGCTTCTCGAATACGCACTCCCAGCGGTGCATCATGGTCAGGACGCTTGGGAAATAATGCAAACAGGTAGCGCAGCGGGCGCAGCAGATGCGTGGCTTTGACGAACTCGTCCAGGCCGTGACGAACCAGCGTGCGCTGTATCACCAGCATTCGCAGTATGGTCCGCGGTTTTTTCACGAGGGTGAGTCCTTACGCTGTTCTTCGAGATGGCTGATTTTTGCCGCCAGCCTGTCGACATCGTCACGCAGCCTGTCAACGTCGTCCGCAAACGCATCGACTTCATAGCGAGACGGCACATCGCGACTTTCTTCCTGCAGGTATTCGCTGATGTTCTGCCCGATCGTGGACCGTGCCCGTCGCGCCCAGTCGCCAAAACCGCGCGCCAGTTCGCCAACCTGGTGCGCTGCCGTGTCGCCGACGACATGGGCCAGTTCTTCTTCAATGTCCGGCCTGCCGTAGCGCAGCAACTTCTGGAACGCCTGGGCGATCTCGGTATCGCCCGTCAGGTCGACTGAACCGTCGCGAATGGCGCTTTCCCCATCCTCGCCCGCAAGCCGCATGAGTCCCAGCAGCGTTCCGCTGATGCCGACATCGGGGTCGCCGGAAAACTCACCGGTCATCGTTATGCTTTGGCGGCGAACATGAAAAAATGCCGCCAGACCGGTGTTCTGAATGCGCAGCGCTATCACGGAGCCATTGAGTTCTTGCGTCAGTTCGCGCGCCGGTGTGGTGGCCGCAATACGACGGTTGACCATGTTGATTACGGGGCGAAAGACGGTTTCGAGCGTATCCATCGAACGGCGCCTCAGATCTTGTAGCCAATATGCAGGGCCACGACACCGCCGGTCATGTTGTGGTAGCGGCAGCGTTCAAAGCCTTGCGCCTCCATCATGCCAAGCAGCGTCTCCTGGTCCGGATGCTTGCGAATGGACTCCGCCAGGTAGCGATAACTGTCGGCATCGTCGGCGACCAGCTTGCCCAGCGCCGGCAATACCTTGAACGAATACAGGTCGTAGATCGGCTGCAGGGCGTCGATCGGTTTTGAAAATTCCAGGATCATCATCTTACCGCCGGGCTTGAGCACGCGATACATGGACGCGAGGGCCGCATCCTTGTCGGTCACGTTGCGTAAACCAAAGGCGATCGTGACCAGGTCGAACGTGTTGTCGGCAAACGGCAGGCTTTCCGCGTCTACCTGGGTAATCGACAGGTTGCCGGCGATGCCGGCATCGATCAGGCGGCTGCGGCCCTGCTGCAGCATGCTGAAATTGATATCGGCGAGCACGACATGGCCGGTCTGCCCAACCTGTTGAGCAAACCGCTTCGCGAGGTCGCCCGTACCGCCGGCGAGATCGAGTACCGCCTGGCCGCGACGAACCGCCGCCTGGTCAATCGTGTACTTTTTCCACAGCCGGTGAACGCCGCCCGACATCAGGTCGTTCATCAGGTCGTAACGAGTCGCCACCGAGTCAAACACACCCTGCACGCGGCGTGCTTTTTCCTTGACCGGCACGGTTTCGAAACCGAAGTGGGTCGTATCGGGGGATTCTTTCGTCATTGTCGTTATTCGTTTGCGTCTTTGCGGGAAGGATACCCTGCCGCCGTGAGCTGGTCGAGATAAGCCCGCCAATTGGCGTCGCGTTTTACGCACAGCTCGCGCAGGTACGCCCACGTGTAAATGCCGCTGTCATGGCCATCGTCAAACACGAGGCGAACCGCGTAGTGGCCTACGGGTTCGATTGCGCGAATCGTCACGTTTTCCTTGCCGACCTGCAGCACTTCCTGCCCGGGTCCATGACCCTTGACCTCGGCGGACGGGGAGTGAACACGCAGGTACTCGGTGGTTAGGCTAAAGACATCGTTCTCGCCGTAACTGACGGCAAGGATGCTGGCGCCTTTTCGCAGGCGAATCTCTGTCGGAATCGGGGCATTCATCATTGTATGTGCGCTCGTTGTCAGCGTTTTTCGCCGGCGGCGAGATCAAAGGATATAGCGGCTCAGGTCTTCGTTCTTCGACAGCTCGGCGAGATGTTCGTTGACGTATTCTGCATCAATCTCGAATTGCATGCCGCTTCTGTCGGCCGCCTCGAACGAAATCTGCTCGAGCAACCGCTCCAGCACCGTATGCAGCCGTCGTGCGCCGATGTTTTCCGTCGATTCGTTGACGTGAAACGCGACCTCCGCCAGTCGCCGCAGGCCTTCTGGCGTGAAGGTGAGCGTTACGCCCTCGGTCTCCATCAGTGCCGTGTACTGCAACGTCAGCGAAGCGTCCGGCTCGGTAAGGATGCGCACGAAATCTTCGGTGGTCAGGGACTTGAGTTCGACGCGAATTGGAAAACGTCCCTGCAACTCCGGAATCAGGTCAGATGGCTTGGCAATATGAAACGCGCCGGAGGCGATGAAAAGGATGTGATCCGTCTTCACCATCCCGTACTTGGTGTTGATCGTGGAGCCCTCGACCAGCGGCAACAGGTCCCTTTGCACGCCTTCCCGTGATACGTCCGCGCCCACCGTTTCAGAGCGGCGCGCGACCTTGTCGAGCTCGTCAATAAAGACGATGCCATGTTGTTCGACGGCCTCCAGCGCCGTTGCCTTGAGCTCTTCTTCGTCGAGCATCTTGGCTGCTTCTTCATCCGTCAGTATGCGAAAGGCATCGCGAATCTTGAGCCGGCGCGTTTTTCTGCGGCTGCCCGACAGGTTCTGGAACAAGCCCTGCAGCTGGCTGGACATTTCTTCCATACCCGGGGGAGCCATAATTTCTACCCCCATCGGCATGGCGGCCATGTCGATTTCAATTTCCTTGTCGCCGAGTTTTCCTTCGCGCAGCATTTTGCGGAATTTCTGACGAGTATCACTGCTGCCGGCCGTGGTAGCGCCTTCGGGGCTGTGCGCCGGCGGCGGCAGGAGCACGTCCAGGATGCGCTCTTCCGCTGCGTCTTCGGCACGTGGCCTGACTTTCGCCATTGCCGTTTCTCGCGTCATCTTGACGGCCACGTCGACGAGGTCGCGAATGATGCTGTCGACCTCGCGGCCAACGTAACCGACTTCCGTGAACTTGGTCGCCTCAACCTTGATAAACGGCGCCTTTGCAAGCCTGGCGAGGCGCCGCGAAATTTCCGTTTTGCCGACACCGGTTGGCCCGATCATCAGGATGTTTTTCGGCGTGATTTCGCTGCGCAGCGGCTCGCTCACCTGCACACGACGCCAGCGATTGCGCAGCGCAATCGCAACAGCACGCTTGGCCTCATCCTGGCCGACGATATGCTTGTCCAGTTCCTGGACGATTTCCCTCGGGGTCATTTGGGTCATGATGGTTCCAGTAGCTTGCCGCCTGTCCGGGCTCAGGCAGACATTTCTTCAATAACGATGTTGGCGTTGGTAAAGACACAGATTTCGCCGGCGATTTGCAGCGCCTTTTCGGCGATATCCCGAGCGCTCAGTTCGGAGTTCCTGAGGAGCGCCAGCGCGGCTGCCTGCGCATATGGCCCACCGGAGCCGATTGCCATGATGTCGTGTTCGGGCTCTATGACGTCGCCATTGCCGGAGATGATCAGCGACGTATCGATATCCGCCACGCAAAGGAGCGCCTCGAGGCGGCGCAGGCGCTTGTCGGTGCGCCAGTCCTTGGCCAGCTCGATGGCGGCGCGGGTAAGGTTGCCATATTGCTCGAGCTTGGTCTCGAAAAGCTCGAACAGCGTGAACGCGTCGGCTGTGCCGCCGGCGAATCCTGCAATGACCCGCCCGTCGGCAAGGCGCCGGACTTTGCGGGCATTACCCTTCATCACGGTGTTACCCATGCTTACCTGGCCGTCGCCGGCAATGGCGACAGAGCCATGGCGGCGCACGGAAATAATTGTCGTGCCGCGAAACTGTTCCATGAAAATATCCCGTTTTTCGACTTACTCTTTTTTCTTGTCGCGAACTCGCGCCCGCGGATGCGTCTTGTCGTATATCTGGGCAAGATGCTGAAAATCAAGGTGAGTATAGACCTGTGTCGTGCTGATATCGGCGTGGCCGAGCAACTCCTGCACACCCCGTAAATCATGGCTCGACTCCAGCATGTGCGTCGCAAAGGAGTGTCGAAACAGGTGCGGATAGACCCTCTCGTCGATGCCCTGGCGTTTCGCCCAGTACTTCACCCTGGCCTGCACGGAGCGCGTGCTCAGGCGCCGTCCCGAGTTGCTGACGAACAGGGCGCGCTCGTCCTGGTCGGCCAGCGCTACCCGTGCTTTCTGCCACTCGCGCAGTGCGCCAAGCGCGTAACGCCCCACGGGAACAATACGCGTCTTATTACCCTTGCCGGTTACCCGCACCGTGGCATCGGCCATATCGACATCGCCCATGTTCAGGCTGACCAGTTCGGCCAGCCGCAAGCCGGACGAATACAGAAGCTCCAGGATAGCCCGGTCCCTCGCGACCAGCGCCCCATCGCCCTTGATATCGAGCAGGCGCGCCATGCGATCCGCATCGAGATTGCCCGGCAGGCGCTTGCGTGCCTTGGGTGCCCGTATATCGTTGACCGGGTTTTGCTTGAGGTCTTTTTCGCGAATCAGGAAGACGAAAAAGCTGCGTATCGCTGATAGCCGCCGCTGGATGCTGCGCGCGCCGAGACCCTGCCGATGGCAGGTCGCCGCGAATGTCCTGATGTGATCGTTGTCGACATCTTTCCAGGAGTCGACCCCTGTTTTGGTGCACCACTCGACCAGCGCATGCAGATCACGCAGGTAGTTCTTGCAGGTGTGCGGGGAGAGTTGTCGCTCAAACCTGAGGTGCCTGGCATAGGCATCCAGTCGTTCCAGCGCGTCTGTCTGCATTGCCTGCCTAGTAGCGTGTCAGGGCACGCGAGGCGAGTTCGCCAATCCGGGTCAGGTAGTCGATGCTCATGCCGGGATGAAAGCGATTGGCGTCGGCGCTGCCGATCGCCAAAAAGCCGTATTCCGAGCCGTCGCCCATGGGCACCAGCGCGACCGAGCCGATCTCGTTGGTGTCGCTGCCAAACAGAAAATCACGTTGTGCATCGCGCACCTGGCCGCAACGCGGTGCGCGGCCGCCCAAAAATGTGGCGAACGGTTTCAGCGCCGCGTCCTTGCGGTCAATGACACGCAGGAACCGGCCGCTCATTGAGCCGTCGAAGTCGCTGGGATCACCGAACAGCACGAGAACCGACTGGTCGATATTGAAAATGGTACGCAGCGACTCCTCGATCGTCGCCAGCGTGCGCGGGAAATCCGTTGCGCTCATAAGCTGCAAGGAAAACAGGTGAATCTTGCCCGACAACGCATCATTACCTCGCGCAACCTGGATCAACTCCTTCAGTTTGCGTTCGAGCTTGAGGTTTTTTTGCCGCAGCACCGAGACCTGTCTCTCGATCAACGATACGGCGCCGCCGGCAACGTGCGGCAGGCGCAGTTTGCCGAGCAGGCTGGCATGCTTTTCAAAAAAATCGGGCCGGGTCTGCAGAAACTCGTGCACCGCTTCTTCGGTGAGCTCGGGATCCACAGGCGCGGGACTTGGCCGGCTGCTTTGGCTACTCATAAGTCGAGAGTTCCCTCGTACGTCAGTTGAACATCGCCGGTCAGCCAGACGGGCGCTTCGTTACCGTACCAGCTTACCACGACTTGGCCGCCGGGCAGCGTTACTCTTACCTCGGGATCCAGCTGCTGCTGCCGCTGGGCGGCAACGACGGCCGCGCACGCCCCGGTCCCGCAGGCCAGTGTTTCGCCAACGCCGCGCTCGAAGACGCGCAGGTCGATATTCTGGCGGTCCCGAACGGCCATAAAGCCGACATTGCTGCGCTGCGGAAAGCGCGGGTGCTGCTCAAGCTTCGGGCCCAGTTCATTGACCGGCGCCTGCTGCACGTCCTCGACCTGGACCACGCAATGCGGGTTGCCCATCGATACGACGGCTGCCGTCACCGAGGTTCCTGCCACTTCGATGTCGTAGAGCGGGGCCTCGGCCTCCGCCACAAACGGAATCTGTTCCGGCGAAAACTGCGGCTGACCCATGCACACGGCCACCAGGTTGTCGTCCAGCATCTGGACGTCGATGGTGCCGGCCGGGCTTCCCAGGCGAAATACCGTGTCGGAGGCGCCATCCTGGCCAATGACCCAGGCGACACAGCGCGCACCATTGCCGCACTGTTCGACCTCAGATCCGTCCGCGTTAAAGATTCGATAGAAGGCTTCGGTGCCATCGTCGCGGGCCGCGGAAATCCACAGCAGCTGGTCGAAGCCGACGCCGCGGCGCCGATCCGCGAGCCTGCGAACCTGTTCCGCGGTTAAGGGTTCGATGGCGAGTTCACGGGCGTCGACGATCATGAAGTCGTTGCCGGTACCCTGCATTTTCAAGAACGATAACAACATAAAAACGTCGCGTTTCAGGCCTTTTTCCGCGTGTCAGGACGCAAATGGACATTTTGATTGCGCAGGCGTAGTTTACCTGAACAAGACCCACTGCCCGGAGAAGATTATGCGGCACATAATGGTTCTTAATCCCAAAGGGGGATGCGGCAAGAGCACGCTGGCAACCAATATTGCGTCTTATTTTGCAACCGAGGGTAACGCCGTCGCACTGGCGGATTACGACCCACAGCGATCGAGCCTGGATTGGCTGGAGCGGCGTCCCGCAGAGCGCGCGCCGATTACCGGCCTGGCGGCGTTCGAGGAGGGCCTGCGAAGGCTGCCGCGAAACGCCGACGTCCTCGTGATCGATGCGCCTGCCCGTTCGCACGGCCCGGAATTGACCGAGCTGGTCAAGCATGCAGAGACGATCGTGGTACCGGTATTGCCGTCGACCATCGACATGCAGGCGACGGCCAACTTCCTGAAGGAGCTGAAGGAGGTCGGTCGCATCGAACGTAAAGAAGCGAAAATCGGCGTCGTAGCGAATCGAGTACGGGAAAACACCCTGATCTTCGAAGAGCTGGACCAATACCTGACGGCTGCCCGGGTTCCTTACGTGGCAGCGCTGCGCGATGCACAGAACTACATTCGCGCCTACACGCGTGGACTGGGAGTCTTCGAGTTACCCGAGTACCTCTCGTGGCCGGACCGGGAGCAGTGGGATCCGCTGTTACGCTGGCTGAGAAGCGTTCGCAGTCAGCCCTGAGACGCCGCGCGTTCGGCCGCCAGGCTGGCGGCGATGCCGGTTTCGGCGTTTGCAAACCTTGGCGTCACGCCAAGCTCCGTGTGCATGCGTTCCGTGGCGATCCGTCGCGACTCGTTCAGAAACGAATAACGCATTGCTGAGAAGCTCTGCCGGGCTTCCTCCCGGCTGATCTGTGGCGGTGGCGGAAGATTCGCCTGTCGGGCAGTCTCCTCAGCAAACCATGTGCTGCTGCGATGGTCGCCGTCGCCGACGTTATAAATGCCGCCCGGACGCGCCGGATCGAGCGCTGCCAGGTAGCAGCTGACCAGGTCATCGACATGAATCCGGTTGCCGGGATTCGCCTCCTCTTCGCGTATCGAGGGCTCCCCGGCGGCGAGCCGGTCGAGGCCAAGACGGCCCGGGCCGTATATGCCGGGCACCCGTAAAATCACCCAGCTCACGCGGTTGGCGTCGGCCCACTCAACGAGCTGACGCTCTGCGACGATGCGCATCAGCGATCGTTTTGAGCCGGGCCGCGGCTCGCAGGATTCGTCGACGGTCTCGCCGGCCCAATCACCGTAAACACCTGTCGTGCTGACCAGGACGATGCGCTGCGGCAAAGGCTGCAGCGAGGGCAGCAGGCGGGCAAGGCGTTCATCCTGAGCGCTGCCCTGTGGCGGCACGGTGTACAGCAGGCTGTAGTTCTCTGGCAGGGCAAGGTCGATGGGCTGGTCGCGGTCGAGATCAAGCTCGCGAATGGATGTCCTGCCAAGGGTGCCGGGCGTGCGACTGAAACCAATGCATTGGCCGGATACACAGCGCTCCAGCAGGCGCCGGCCGGAGTAGCCGCTGCCAACGATGAGATGATAAAGGGCCGCCATTGCCGGACGCCGCGGGCGCCTCAGTCTCGGTCCGGCTGCAGGTGCGGAATTGCCGGTGCCGTTCCTCCTGCCACGATGCCGAGCCCGTCGCGATACGCCTTGGCGGCCGCATCCGCGTCACCAAGCCTCGCCAGCAGCTGGCCATACTCGTTATAGGCTTCCGGAGTCGGGCGAAGGGAAAGCGTCGTTTCGAGGTAACTGCGGGCCTGTCCCCATAATTCGTTTCTGACGCACAGGCGCGCTGCGGCCAGCAACAAGTCAGGATCCTCGGGATGATCCTGCAACCAGCCTTCCGCCCGTTTCAGCTGGCGCACGGAATTACTGCTCTTTACTTTGCCAAAGAGCGCAGCAAGCGGCCCCTGCCAATCGCGCTTGAGTTTGCGAATCAGCTCTTTCTCTGCGAGGTCATGCTGGTCGACCCGCATCAGGCTCTCGATATACGCTTCGAATACCCTGGTTTGCTGCCGCAGCTCCTTGGGAACCGCATCCCAGTTATTTTTCAGGGTTTCGTAGTCGGCGTCCTTGCGCAGGTGCTGTAACTGCACCTGCGTCTGCCACTCGAGCAACGTGTCCGGGTCGGTATTCTTTTTTCGGGAAAGTTTTGGCAACAGCTTTTCCAGCGAGTTCCAGTCCTTGAGCCGGTAGTAAAGCCTGCCAAGCAGCATCATCGCCTGGGCGTGACCCGGCGCGTTTTGCTCCAGCCGCCGCAAGGTTGCCAGGGCCTGTTCGTACTCCCCCTCATCGATTTGCAGCTCGGCCTGGGTAATCAGCACGGCGCTGGCCGCCTCCGGCATGCGCTCATAGGCCTGGCGTAGCCAGTTGTCACGCTGCTGGTAATGGCCCTGCAGGTGCGCCGCACGGGCGGCCTGCAGATAATTGAGTAGCGGCGTATCGCTCACGCCGGCCGAGCGAATCAGGATGCGTTCGCCCTTGGCAAAGTTGCCTTCGGCAACCTCGATCAAACCGCGGGTCAGGCGGTTTGCGGCCCGATAGCTGCGGTAACGTCCCGCCGCCGCGCCAAGCTGTTTCGGTGCCTTGATCAGTTTCCCGATCAGCCAGATGGCAATAAACAGGATAGCCACGAGGCTGATCAGTACCGGGACGGACATCTCGATCAGGTAATTGCGGAAATTGATGACGACGTAACCCGGATCCTGCAGCAGAAACTGCGCGGCGATCGCGCTGATGGCGAGGGCGATGACGACGAGCAGGCCGAATCTCATTGCGCGTCACTCGCCAGTGTGCGTTGCTGCCGCAACAAGCGCAGCGACCCGGAGATATCCGGGTACTCGACCACTAGCGTCGTATTGCGAATGTCTTCGATCGTGGCGAGCGCACTGACGACAGGTGCCGAGTCCGCCACGAAATGATCCTGCAGCCAGGTCGACGCGTCCTCGAGGCTTTGCTCGAAGCTCGCCTTTTCTCCGCGCAGCAGCGCCAGCCTGGCCGCCTGCAACTGCAGCGCCATGTTGGCGCGCAGGAAATACCTGGCCTCCGGCGCCAGGAGCGGCCTCGCCTGCTGGTCGACGCGCCGCACCGAAACCACGTCTTTGAGCGCATTACGCACGGCGGCGCCGGCGCGCTCGAGACCGCCGAGATCCTCGTCGGCTATGGCAGCGGGCGTGTCTTCTTCCGCGTCGGAAAACTGTTCCTGGATCGGCAGCGAGTCCACGACGCGTGAAAGGCTGGCCAGCGTCAGGCTGATTCCTTCGATATCAACCTTGGAAAAGGTCTCCAGCTTCTGGATTTCATCAGCGAGCGCGCGACGCACTTCCGTATACGCGGGATCGGCCAGTTCGCGAACGCGTTCATCGGCAAGTTTCAGTGCCAGCAGCGCATGGTCCGAATTACCGGCAAGATTCAGTTGGGCGTTGGCGATTTGCAGGTAGTATTCCGCTTCGGCGAGTAGCCAGGTGTTACGTGAACCCTGCGAAATACCCTGCACGCTGGCCACCGCGCTTTCCAGGCCAGACACACGGCCGCCGATCGATTCGGCACCCTGCAGGCGCTTGTTGACGTCGTTGGCGAAGCCGTTAATTTGCTGCTGGAAGCGCGCATTCTCTTCGCGAATTGCCGCGACCTCGCTCTCCAGGGCAGCGCTCGCCGCCTCGACAGCACGCAGGTCGTCGCGCAGGGCGCTGACGTCGGCATCGCTCGCGATCGCAAATTTTCCGATGTCCTGCTGTTGCCACCACCAATAGATGCTGGCGGACGCCGCCGCCAGGAAAACGATGACGATTAACCAGCCGAGCAGCCGCCAGCGTTTTTTCGGCGGCGCCTTGTCGGCGGTTTTGCCGCCCGGCCGCCGCCTCAGGCTCGCCGTTTTGTCCAGTTCGTCAACGGCATCGGCGTCCTTGGCCGGCGCCGTCACGTCGAGCGTCGCGGTCTGGTCAAGTTCGTCTTCATCATCCGCTTCCGCGGCCATGTCCAGGGCGGCTGTTTGATCCAGCGCTTTGTCAGCATCGTCGTCAACGGATGCCTCCAGGCTTGTGGTCTCGTCCAGTGGCTGTGCAGTGTCTTCGCTGCGCTGGCTGGATCGTTTCGATTTGCGTTTGCTGCTTTTCTTCGGGGTTTCGCTCATGGCTTGGTCGCTGCCTCCGGCGGCTTGCAGGCAATCAATGCCTTTATGATAGCCGAAGCCTGCGGGCCGTCCGAAACAATTGCGGGATTTCCGATACCCAGTTCCGCGCAGTGCTGCTGAACCCGACGGCTCGGCGTAATGATCGCTACGTCTTGCAGAGACTGCCGACAGTAAGCTGGCAGCACAGACAGCAGGCTGTCGAGTGTGGCGACGCTCATCGCCACCACCATGTTGATCCTGCCACTGCGCCAGTCATTTTCGATCTCGGTGAGCCTGGCGGCGGTGTGTTCGATGCCGCGGCGACGGTATACCGGTACATACGTTACCTGTGCACCGCGCTCGCGAAGCGTTTCGGCCAGCAATTCCCTGCCGTCCTCGCCGCGAATAATGCAGATGTGTTTACCGGCAACATCGCGCA
Organism: Woeseiaceae bacterium; assembly: GCA_036526055.1. GTDB lineage: Bacteria > Pseudomonadota > Gammaproteobacteria > Steroidobacterales > Woeseiaceae > JAHEFE01. The sequence goes on along the minus strand of DATCZF010000060.1, from coordinate 6,863 downwards.
AGGCCGGTTCCTCCAGCAGGTGCTCACTGTCAAAACCCTGTTGTGGAACGATATCGACATTCCGTCCCGCGGCGCGCAAGGCGCGCGCCGTGGCGGGGCCGACCGCAGCGACCCGGGTGTCGCGATTGCCGAGGAGTTGCAGGCCGTGGGTCACGGCGTTGGCGCTGACAAAAATGGCGATATCGGCCTTGTCCAAAGCGGCGAGTTGCGGCTGGAATTCATGGCGCGATAACGCCTCGATCGTCAGCACCGGAAATGCGATCGGAATACCGCCGGCTGCGCTTATCGCGTCATTCAGTTCGTCTGCCTGGTGTTCGGGTCGCGTTACCAGGACGCCGGCACCATGCAGTGGGCGCTCCGGCATCAGCCAGCCTCTAGCGCCGCCAGGATGTCAGCAGCGCCCTGGTCAACCAGCCGCTGGCCGAGGGCCATCGCGAGCGCTGCGGCATCGGCAGGATCACCTTCCACCGCATCCCTCAGCACGCGTGAGCCATCGGGCAGGGCGACGACGGCCTGGAGGTTGAGTTTGCCGTCATTGATTTCCGCATAAGCCGCCACGGGCGACTGGCAGTTCGCTTCGAGGAATTTGGCAATACCGCGTTCCGCCTTGATGACCTGGCTGGTTGGCGCATGATTCAGCTTGTCCAGTACCGCGCGCAGTTCGGCGCGGTCACTCAGGCATTCGATACCGATGATGCCCTGTGCGGCGGCAGGCAGCAGCCGGTCCGGCGTGAAAATCTCGCTGACTTTCTGGTCCAGCCCGAGTCGTTGCACACCGGCACACGCCAGCATGATGGCGTCGTAATCACCTGCCTCGAGCTTGGCCAGCCGCGTGTTGACGTTGCCGCGCAGCGGCTCAATGACGACATCCGGGCGCAACGCTTTCAGCTGCGCCTGGCGGCGCAGGCTGGAGCTGCCGATTTTGGCCCCTTGCCGCAGTTCGTCCAGTGTCTTGCCGTCGTTGGTAAGCAGCGCATCAGCCGGGTTGGCGCGCTCGAGAACCGCGGCAATACAAAAACCGGGCGGCATTTCCGCGGGTACGTCCTTCATCGAATGCACGGCAAGATCCGCCTCGCCTGCCTGCATGGCAATTTCCAGTTCCTTGATGAACAGACCTTTGCCACCGATTTTTTGCAGGCTGCGATCGAGAATCTCATCACCTTTCGTGCTGAGTGGAACGAGTTTGACGTCGGTTACTTCCGGCAGAGACTGCAGTAAGGCTGCTACGTGTTCGGCCTGCCAGAGCGCGAGCGCGCTCTTGCGTGTTGCTATTCTTAAGTGCAAAGGATCTAGCCTCCTATCAAGCGGTCTTTTACCTGCGCCAGGTGCCGGCGACTTATTCGCAAGCGGGATTTAGTGTCCGCCGCATTATCCCTTAAGCGGACCTGTGCGTGTCCATCCGCATTTTTCTCTATAGCCGCGACCTGTGCGGCGGCAACCAGCGCATTGCGGTGGATGCGCACGAATCGATCGGCAAACTCCTGTTCCAGTGACTTCAGCGATTCGTCAACGAGATGTTCGCCACGCCTGTGACAGACCCTGACGTATTTCTGGTCGGCGACGAAATAATACACGTCTTCGACGGGAATCAGGGTCAAATTGTCCTGCTGGCGCGCACACAGATGCTGGCGGCGCTGACCGACCCTGGCGTTGGCAGCGAGCGCGCCGAGCTGCTCCGGGCTCAGGCGAGCCGCCTGCTGCAGCGCCCGCAGCAGTCTTTCCCTGCGCACCGGCTTCAACAGGTAACCGATTGCCTGGGCGTCAAAGGCATCCATCGCGTACTCGTCGAATGCTGTCGTGAAGATAATTGCCGGTGGCGCTTCCAGGTGGTTGAGGTGGTGCGCGACCTCGATACCCTGTATGCCGGGCATGCGAATATCGAGCAGGATCACGTCAGGATGCAGGGCGGAGACCATCTCGATGGCTTCCGCGCCGTTGGAGGCCTCGCCAGCGACCTCGAAGCCCGCAGCTTCGTCGATCAGCCGGCGCAAACGATCGCGAGCGGGTTGTTCGTCGTCGACAATCAGGAGCTTCATCACGCCGACTCGTTTGCCGGAAAACGCAGGCACACACTGAAATTGTCGGCTTGCTGGTCAACCGTCACACTGGCGCGGGAGCCGTAGGCGAGTTCGAGTCTTTGCTGAATGTTCGCGAGCGCCATGCCGTGTCCGTCAGACCGCTGGATCTGCTCGGAGGACATGGGATTGCTGATGCGCAACTCGAGGTATGGCCCATCCATGCGGCCCGCTACCGTGACGGTGCCGCCGTCCGGCAGCCCTTCGATACCGTGATAAATCGCGTTTTCGAGCAGCGGCTGTAATGTCAGGCCGGGCACCGCAGCGCTTGCCGGAAGGTCGGTGAGCTGCCAATCGACGCGCAGCCTGTCACCGAGGCGCAGTTTTTCGATGCGCTCATAGAGTTGTGCGATTTCGATTTCACTGGCAATGCTGGCGCGATCCGATGAGGCGCGAAGATTTGCGCGCAGCAGGTCGGCGAGATCTTCGACCGCCTCTTCGGCACGGGCCGGGTCACTGCGCGTCAACGCCGCGATGGTGTTCATGCTGTTGAACAGAAAATGTGGCCGAATCAGTGCCTGCAACGCACTGATTCTTGCCTGTGCCTCAAGCAGAATGCTGCGCCGCCATTCGCTCGACACATATAAATAACGCATCGTCAGGGAATTGATGATGGCGCTGATGACAAAGATGCTCAGCAGGAAGTTGAGATGGCTGTGACTGATAACCAGCGATACGCCAAAGCGGGAGGTGAGCAGAAACGAAGCCTCGGCGAGCACGATGCTGAGAGACTGCAGCAGCACGAAGCCGGCAACAAACGCGCGCCGCTGTCCGAGCCGTTCAAGCCAGCCGCGCAGCCGGCACAGCAGCGCTGCGGCGAGCAGCACGTACCACAGCAGGAACAACGAGGTTTTGGACAGTTCCACCAGGAACGTCTCGCCAAAACCTTCGCTGGCCAGCGAGATCGCAATGGCAACGAGTTCGGCCAGCAGGACGGCGAAGAAAATGGTGCGGGCTGCGCAAAAATCGGGGAGATAGGCCTGCGAATCCCTATCGGCGACGTCGGGGTTTGCTGCCAATCTAGACTCTCCTCGTATAACCAGCGGCCATTTTACCCCGAGTGGCCGGCTTGGCTACGTTTGCGCGATCAGGACGCGCAGTATTCGGCGACTTTCTGTTCGGCCCTGTCGCGGGCTGCCGCGATTTCCGCATCATCGAGGTAAACACGCTCGCCATTTTCGTCCACGCGGTACATGCGCCTTGCTACCGCATGCCGCTGCAAACGCTCGCGGGCGTCGGCGCATTGCTCGGCGCGTTCCTGGCGTTGCCTGGCGCGCTCTGCCCTGGTCAGCCGCGGAGTTTCTGCTGCGGGGGCTGCCTCGTCGACCGGTGCTTCTGCGGGCGCGGCCTGCAGTTTGCTGCGGCGCTCCCGAATGGCATTCGGATTGGTTGGCCGCGACGCGATGTCCACACGCTGGGAGCCGGCAATCGGCCGATCTTCGTAATGGACATTACCGTTCTCATCCGTCCATTTGTATATATCGCCGGCGAAGGCGCAGGATGTCATGAGACACAGGGCGGCAGTCGCAAATTTTAAGCACGAGGCGATCGGCATCATTTCAGGCATCCTCCTTGGCAGGGCGACTCGATACGCTGGATTGTACCCCAGGGAAACATTAAGCCGCTGATGTATAACGAATTAGACCATCAATTACGGCGACGCTCTGTGATCGTGGTCTCATTAACCGGCATAACGCGATGGCCGGCAAGCGCCGAATTCCCTAGAATTCAGCAAATTCACTACTGTTGTTGTCACCATTACCGGGGTATTTATCGTTTATGGCCAAGGAAACTATCGACAGACTCGCGAAAAAGCTTGCCGAGGCGGTGCCCCAGGGAATCCGCTCGGTCCAGGAAGATCTCGAGGCAAATTTCCGTTCCGTGCTGCGGTCCGGGCTGAGCAAGCTGGACCTGGTGACGCGAGAGGAATTTGAAGTACAACAAGCCGTACTGGCCAAAACTCGCGCCAAGCTCGACGCGCTCGAGGGCAGGCTTGCGGCGATGGAGCCCGCCGGCCGCAAACCGAAGATGGCGAAAAAGAAAACCGCCGCGCGTAAAAAAACCAGCTGACGACAAGCCGGGCATCTCGCCAGGGAGGGCGAATGAAGCAGGCAAGAATACGTTTGCGGGCCTGAGCTCTTGGGTCTCGCCATTTTGCACAGCCGGGCCCAGGTCGGGCTCGAAGCGCCGGTTGTCACTGTCGAAGTCCTGCTGTCAGGCGGTTTACCGAGCTTTTCAATCGTCGGCCTCGCCGAGACTGCTGTACGCGAAAGCAAGGACCGGGTGCGCGGAGCGCTGATCAACTCGGGGTTCGATTTTCCACAACAGCGCATCACCGTGAACCTCGGTCCGGCAGACCTGCCGAAAAGCGGCGGTCGCTTTGACCTGGCGATCGCGCTGGGCATCCTGGCGGCGAGCGGCCGCATTCCCGCGGAGGCGTTGGGCCGTTACGAATTCTTCGGCGAACTTGCCTTGAACGGAGCGCTGCGTCCGCTGCCTGGCATTCTCGCATCCGCGCTGCGGGCGGGCGAAGACGCTTTCCTGGTGGTTCCCTGTGAGAACCGGCAAGAGGCCGCGCTCGTGAGTGACCGGGTGATGCCGGCAGATTCGCTGCTCGAGGTGACAGCACACCTGCACGGTACGACGCTTTTGCAGTGTTGCCCCAGGGTGCGGCCCATGCCGGAACCCGGTAACCACCCCGACCTGGCTGACGTGCGCGGACAAGGTCGTGCCAAGCGTGCGCTGGAAATAGCGGCAGCCGGGGGGCACAACGTGCTGTTCATTGGCCCTCCCGGCACCGGCAAAAGCATGCTTGCACGCCGCCTTGCCGGCATATTGCCGCCAATGACGGAGCGCGAGGCACTGGACACGGCGGCGGTGAATGCGCTGCTCGGGTTCTCCCCGAACCTGCGTCGCTGGCGCTGCCGGCCGTTTCGTAATCCACACCATACGGCGACCGCAGTTGCCCTGGTGGGGGGTGGGGCACAACCGCGTCCCGGCGAGATTTCCCGCTCGCACAATGGCGTGCTGTTTCTCGACGAGCTGCCGGAGTTCTCGAGACAGGCGCTCGAAGTTTTGCGTGAGCCCTTGGAGACCGGCCGCATCACAATCTCCCGCGCCGGCCGGCAGGCGGAGTTTCCCGCACGCTTCCAGCTGGTTGCCGCGATGAATCCATGCCCTTGCGGCTTTGCCGGCGATCCACTGGGTTACTGTCGTTGCAGCCAGGATCGAATCGACACTTATCGGCGCCGCATTTCCGGGCCCCTGCTCGACCGCATTGACCTGCATGTTGATGTCGGCCGCCCGCCGCCTTCCGCGCTCAGGCCGGGAGAGCCCGAAGAAGAGCGCAGCAGCGCCGTCGCCGAAAGGGTGTTATCGGCCCGACAGCGGCAGCAGGACAGGAGCGGCTGCACCAACGCGGAGCTTGCCGGCAGCAGGATCAATGCCTGTTGTCGGCCGACTCGCGGAGCGTGGACGATTCTGGAGCGGGCGATGGAAAAATTCGGCCTGTCGGCGCGGGCCGGTCAGAGAGTGCTCAAGGTGGCGCGAACCATCGCTGATCTTGCCGGGAAGGAAATGGTAGACGAGAGGCAGATCAGTGAAGCGCTCGGGCTGCGTCGCTTTACGCGCAGCACCGAGCACCGCTGAGGCCCGTCTTACTGCGACTGGCTGACCATGTAGTCGACGGCAGCCTTGACGTCGTTATCGCTCAGGTCCATACGGCCGCCTTTCGGTGGCATGTAGGCGCCACTCGCGCCCATGTATCCGCCAATCGCATGGCTGTACAGCACATCCATGCCCTGCGCGATGCGTGCGGTCCAGGCGTCAACATTGCCGATAACCGGCGCACCGGCTGCGCCGGTGGTATGGCAGGCCATGCAGGCACTGTTATAGACATCGGCGCCAGAGCTGGCCTGCGCGACCACAATCTCTTCCGATTCCACCGCAGCGAGTGCTTCAGTCGCCGGCGCCGCGAGGTCGTCACCGGGCATGCGAACCTTGCCCACCGGGCGAATGCGTTCTTCCAGTTGCGCCTGGTATTCAGCGGTATCCTTGCGGAATTCGCCCTGGGTTTTTTCGGAGAGTTGGTCGGCCAGGATGTAAATGCCAAAAGAAATTGCGACCAGCACGCCGATAATTATTGAAAAAATGTCAAAAAACTTCTGATCGGGCTTCACAACTGCGCTCCTGAAAAATCTTTATGAAAGGTTGCCCCGTGAGGAGCCGCGATTATATATCACGTGCGAAAGGACTTGTGCCTTACCCTTGAATTATTTTTTGCGCTTTGCGGTTTTTCCTTACGGAAACAGGGATTTGGGCTGCTAACTTTAGTAAGGCCACTAGTCGTTGCGGTATTTGACAGGTCGAAAAATGGCACCGCAACAGGAGAAATGTCATGACCAGAGAGCTCACGGAACTGAGCAAGGCGCTCAGGGAAACCAGGCGTCAGTTCAAGGCAACCGCAGCTGCGGCAACCAGGGCACTGACGAGTCAGGGCAAGCGGCTGCGCATGGAAATCAAGCGGAGCAATGCTCGCATGAAGAAAACGCGTTTGCAGATACAGAAGAAAACCGAACGTCTCGCAAAAGCAAGCAGTGCTAAGGCACAGCGAGAGATTCGGGCGCAGATTCATTCGCTGAAGCAAGTGATCAAGGAGGGTCGAGAAGAAATCAGGGAATTACGCAAGGACCTTGGCGTTGTCGGTGACGATCTTGCAGAGGCGCGTCATCACCTGGCGCATGCACTGCGGTTGGACAAGGCGATGACCAAAGTTGAGAAAGAACTCGG
>DATCZF010000059.1:0-3198 GCA_036526055.1 Woeseiaceae bacterium | reverse complement strand
CGCAATCAGCGTGCTTGATCAGCTGACACCCGAAGTCAGGGAAAACATTCGCACACGGGGCAGGGAGTTACTGGCCGGGCTCAAAGCGCTCGCCACCGAGCTTGGCCCGGAATACATCACCAAGGTACAGGGTACCGGCTTGCTGTTAAGTGCCGAACTGAATGCCCGATTCAAATGCTATGGGGCGAACAGCACCGAGGAGTACCTGAGAAAACAGGGTTTGGGCGTCATTCATGGTGGTACCAATTCATTGCGCTACACGCCGTATTTTCTGATGAGCAAGTCAGAAGTCGATCTGGTCGTCGACCTGACGCGCGACGCCGTGTTGAACGGCCCGACGATTCAGGCAGCAGACTGAATCGCGGCTGACCGCAACTGCAAGGCCTTGCCATCGATGGCAAGGCCTTTTTTATTCGAATGCTATTCGGGCGGACCGTCAGGATGGGTCTCGCAACTCCCGTCAGTCACGGATGTGTAGGTGGTGGCGCTCAGCTTCCAGCTCCCCGCAACCTTTAGCAGGTGAAACGCGTTGATTCCGCAATGGGAGAACTGCCCATTCAAATAGAAATCATAGGGCGCCCAGACAGCGGCGATATTACCTTCGATTTGCACGATCGGGTTCCAGATTCTCTCCACCATGTTGCGATCGTCCTGGGCAAATGTGGTTTCGGATTCCTTCCGTATACTGATTCGCTGCTTGCCGGCTTCGTCGTGCCGTAATGCGATTAATATGGCTTCCTCGATACCCAGTGCGTGTACTGCAGGCGCATCCTGCCGATGTATCGCATCCAGCAACGAGTGCACAACCTCAAGTACTGCCTGTTTCTCGTCTTTGGCAAGCGCCTGTGGGGACGCCAAGCCAAACGCGAATGCGAAAACTGCTACAAGTGTTGGTAATGCCCTGAACATCAGTAAGACCCCCCTGTTGAGACTCAGATGTTACTCATCTTCGTCACAGAGTATCAGGATTGCCCTGCGTGATTGCAAAACGCTGCCGCACGTATGACGATAGGCAGCAATTCATGGGGCAAATACCGCGAATCGGTGACCGGCGGTAAGAGGCGCAGACATGACCATTACCATCCCTGCTAACGTCTCCTCGGCCAAGGCGGCTGTCCTGCGAGATGTTTACCGGTTTCTTTACCCGGGGCGCATTGAGCGACTTCTCGACGGCGGCATCGATTTTGTCCCGGGCAAACGTGAGGGCTATCGCATCTGGGATATGGATGGCCGCGAGTTGCTTGATCTCCATCTCAATGGAGGCACTTTCAATCTGGGTCATCGCAATCCCGAATTAATCAAATTGCTGAAAGCGAGTCTCGACGAGTGGGACATCGGCAACCATCATTTCGGCTCAGGACCCAAAGCCGCGCTGGCAGAAGCCCTGGTGAAAGCATCTCCCGGAGACATGCAATACGTTGTGCTGACGAGCAGCGGCAGTGAAGCGATTGACGTAGCGATCAAATCGGCCCGTCGTACGACGGGCAGGCGCTGTATCGTCGCCATCGAGTCGGGCTATCACGGGCGCACAGGGTTGTCTGGAGCCGCTGGCAACGATGAGGCGGCTCGCTATTTCTTCAGCGATGCTCCCGGGGATTTTCGCAAGGTGCCGTTCAATGACCTGCCGGCCATGCGGCATGCCCTGAAGGATCGCAGCGTGGCGGCTGTGCTGATGGAGACTCTGCCGGCTACTGCCGGTTTTGCACTGCCGGACGACGACTACCTGCCGGGCGTTGCGGCGTTGTGCCAGGAGTTTGGTACCTTGTATGTGGCGGATGAGGTACAGACCGGCCTGGGCCGAACCGGCAAATTGTGGGCTATTGAAAACTGGCACGTCGAGCCGGACATCCTCGTTACCGGCAAGGGATTGTCTGGAGGCCTGTACCCGGTATCGGCGGCAATCCTGAGCGATGCTGCAGGAGAGTGGCTCAACGATTTTGGCTGGGGGCATGTATCGACGTTTGGCGGTTCCGACCTGGGCTGCGTCATAGCCAGACGCGTTCTGCAAATCTGCGAGACACCCGAAGTACTCGACAATGCCCGCTGGCAGGCCGAATACCTGTTGCAGGGTTTGCAGCGGCTTGCAGAGCGCTTTCCGTTCCTTACGGAGATTCGGCACAAGGGGCTCGTGATGGGCCTTCGATTCCAGGATGCCTCGACCAGCCTGGTAATGATGCGGGCATTTTATGAGAACGGCATCTGGGCCATCGTCGCGGGATTCGATGAATCCGTTATTCAGTTCAAACCGGGCCTGCTGATCGATCAGGCGTTTTGCGATGAGCTGCTGCGGCGTGCAGAAAATGCCTTCGTCTGGTATTTGCGAGCCATGAATGATGTCACCAGCGGCGGCCGGGTTTCGCTTACGGATCCCGAGATGATGCCGATTCTGGCAATCGCCGAAATCGCGCTCGCTGAGTGGGGCTTGCAAGGCGCCGCACTGGAGCTCGTCAAGCACCGTGAAAACAGCGTGTTCAAAGTGTCATCAGCAGATGGCCGATGCTTTGCGCTTCGTGTGCATCGAGTTGGCTACCATAGTGATGCTGCGCTCAATTCGGAACTGACCTGGATGGAGGCATTACGTGCGTCGGGCATACGGACGCCGCGAGTGGTGCCGACATTGTCGGGGTCGCTGTATGCCGTTGTCACGAACGACAGTCAGCAGCGCCAATGCGATCTGCTCGAGTGGATAGATGGCCAGCTGTTCAATGACCTCGGAAGGGCAGAACGCGGCATGCGCGTTGAGATGTGCGACCGCTACCGGCTGCTTGGGGCGCTGGCGGCTCGAGTCCACAATTTTGCCGAGGGCTGGCAGCGTCCTGCGGGATTTGAGCGTCTGTCCTGGGATGAAGAAGGCCTTATGGGTAAGGACTCCCTGTGGGGGGCGTTCTGGAAACATCCGTTGTTGTCACGCGAGCAGGCAGTGCAGATTCGCAAGGCGAGGATCGTGCTGTTCCAGTTTCTCGGAAAGCTGGACAAGGCACCGGCAAATTACGGGCTGCTGCATGCGGATTTTCTCCCCGAAAACATCCTGGTGGAAAGTGACCGGCTTACCTTGATCGACTTTGACGATTGCGGGTTTGGCTGGCACCTGTTTGAGATGGCGACTTCGCTCTTTCCACAAATCAACCAGCCATTTTTCGACGACCTTGTTACCGCCTATGTCGATGGTTACCGCAGCGAACGGGACTTGAGTGATGA
>DATCZF010000058.1:0-6404 GCA_036526055.1 Woeseiaceae bacterium | reverse complement strand
TGGACTTTCGGGGTATGGAAGGCTTATTATAATCAAGCATAACGACACTTACCTAAGTGCCTATGGGCACAATGAGTCGCTACTCGTCAGGGAAGGTGAAATGGTTGATCAAGGCCAGAGAGTAGCGACGATGGGCGAGCGCCAGGGGCAACAGCCGCGGCTGCATTTTGAGATCAGACGCAATGGCAAGCCGGAAGACCCGCTAAAGTATTTGCCAGCTCGATAGCGTCTCGATACTCCGTTAGACCCGCAGCACGGCCACGCTTGAATCAAGTGTGGAGAGTGCGATTGGCAGTGGACGTAGATGACAGTGTAGAGTTCGATGCCGACGACCGTGATGACACGGAACAGGAAGCTGCAACCAAAAAGCCCCGCCGCAAGACAAAAATCAATTCCGATTCCGAACCCGATGTCACCCATCTCTACCTCAATGAGATTGGCAATGCGCCGTTGCTGACGGCCGACGAAGAAGTCAAATACGCCCGATTGACACAGCGGGGGGACGAAGCGGCCCGGCATCGCATGATCGAGAGCAACCTGCGACTCGTCGTCAAGATCGCTCGCCGCTACCTGAATCGTGGATTGCCGTTACTCGACCTGATCGAGGAGGGCAACCTGGGGTTGATTCACGCCGTCAAGAAGTTCGATCCCGAACGCGGTTTCCGTTTCTCGACCTACGCGACCTGGTGGATTCGCCAGACGATCGAGCGCGCGATCATGAACCAGAGCCGCACCGTGCGTTTACCGATCCACGTGATCAAGGACATTAATTCCTGCCTGCGTGCCGCCAGGGAAATATCGCAAAAAAATGGCGAGGCCGCCGTGGCCGGGGATATCGCAGATCACCTGGAAAAGGAGCCGGAGGAAATCGAGAGGCTGTTGGCGCTGCACGAACGGGTTTCCATTGGCGCGAGCAAGCCTGATGAAACCGAAATTTTCGACCTGTTGCCGGCAGACCACGAGAAAGAGCCGCCGCAATGCGTGCAACAGGACCTGGTCAACGACATTGTTGAGCACTGGATCCAGGAACTGAGCGACAAGCAGCGCACGGTCGTTGAGTGCCGCTACGGATTTCACGACCGGCCGACACTGACGCTCGAAGAACTGGGCAAGGAAATCGGGGTCACTCGCGAGCGTGTTCGACAGATTCAGCTGGATGCGCTGCGCCGGCTGCGCCACATGATTGAACGTCAGGGCCTCACCGGCGAACAATTGCTCGACTGATCAGTCGCTCGCGTTTCCAAGGATGAGCGCCGCGGCAACGCGACGGCCTTCACCGACCAGGATATTGAAGGTTCTGCAAGCGGCCATCGTGTCCATCGTTTCAAAGCCGATACCCTTGCGCGCGAAGGCAAAAATCAGTGCTCGCGGCGGAAACAGCGGCCGGTCTCCCGTGCCGAATACGATGACATCGCAATCAGCTTCAATTGCGGGCGCAAAGTCTTCTTCTTTGACTGTTGCTACGGAGCGGACCGGCCAGTCGCGAAAAATCTGTTCGGGAGTCAGTATCACGCTGCTACTGATCAGCTCCGTGCCCACGGTGATGCCTTCGGGCCCGATCTTGTGAATCGAGTTGGTGACGTGTTCTTCCAGCGTAAATCTCAAAACCGCTTCCTCGTGCTTGCGAGCTGCCCTGGCCTGGCGGACGGTCTTTCCGACGCGCGTGTTGCCCTGTTGAAAAAACAGTTAACATGTGGCCCTGGCAGCGGTGGCTGTCCACATGATACAGATTGGCGGGCCAGCCGTGAATCGAAGCGGCCAGTCTGCCTTTGGAAATGACGAATCGGGAGAATCATGACGTACAGCTTGTCGGTGGTGCAGGCACGGGGGAATAAACCATGAGCCGCGCGCCACGCCCGATTCGCCGTCGCGCTGCGCCGAAGGCTGCGCCACAACTGCCGGGGCTACACCCGGTCCTGCAACGCATTTACGCGTCGCGCGGCATTCGCGATCCCCAGGAGTTGAATTATGGCCTTGCCGGGCTGGAGCCGGTTGGCTTGCTGGAGGGTATCGACGACGCAGTCGAGTTGCTGCTCGCGCACCGCGAAAAAAAGATCCTGGTCATTGGTGACTTCGATGCGGATGGTGCGACGAGCACGGCGCTAGTGCTGCGTTGCCTGCGCGAATTCGGTTTTCATAGCGTGGATTACCTGGTGCCAAACCGTTTCGATTTCGGTTACGGGCTCACGCCGGAAATCGTCGAGGTCGCCGCGGCGAGTAAACCGGACCTGTTGATTACCGTGGATAATGGCGTTTCAAGCCTCGCGGGCGTCGCGCTCGCCAACAAGCTGGGCATGCAGGTCATCGTTACCGACCATCATTTGCCCGGGGCTGAATTGCCGCAGGCGGCAGCACTCGTCAATCCCAATTTGAAAGACAGCAGTTTTCCGAGCAAAAACCTTGCCGGCGTGGGCGTGGCTTTTTACCTGATGGCTGCGCTGGGACGTGTCCTGCAGGATGCCGGCATGGAGGGGGCTGCGCGCGTACCGGCCCGGTATCTCGACCTGGTGGCGCTAGGGACGGTCGCCGACGTCGTCAAGCTGGATCTCAATAACCGCATTCTGGTTACCCAGGGTTTGCAGCGAATCCGCTCTGCACAGTGTGTTGCCGGTATTCGCGCGCTGCTCGAGGTGGCCGGCAAGTCTCTGCCGCGCGTCAGCAGCAGCGACCTGGGATTCATCGCCGGGCCGCGGCTCAATGCTGCAGGCAGGCTCGAGGATATGTCGCTCGGCATCGAGTGCCTGCTGACGGATGATTCTGCCGTGGCCCAGCAACTTGCATCGAGGCTGAATGAGATCAACAGCGAGCGCCGGGAAATCGAAGCGAAAATGCGTGAAGAGGCATTTGCCTACATCGACAGCATGGCATCACGCGACTGGCCGGCCTGCGTTTGCGTGTACGAGAAATCCTGGCACCAGGGTGTCGTCGGCCTGATCGCTTCCAAGGTCAAGGAGCGCTGCCATCGGCCGGTCATTGCCTTCGCCGAGGATCAACCGGGCATGCTCAAGGGTTCGGCGCGGTCCGTGCAGGGCGTGCACATTCGCGACCTCCTCGAACGGGTCGCAACAGAGCATCCCGGGCTCGTGCCGAAATTCGGCGGTCATGCAATGGCGGCCGGTCTCAGCCTCGCCACGAAGGATTACGAGCGATTTTCCGCAGCTGTCAGCGCGGCGCTCGAGGTGCTGTATCCGAACGCCGATTTCAGTGGCGCCCTGTTGAGCGACGGACCGCTGAGCGCGGCCGACCTGAGCCTGGACTTTGCTCAGCAGCTGCGCCAGTCAGGTCCCTGGGGCGCCGGGTTTCCCGAGCCGTTGTTCAGCGGTGATTTCGTCATCGTCGAACAGCGTGTCGTCGGCGAGCGGCATTTGAAGTTGCGGGTCAAATCGACGCAGGGTGATGTGGTGCTGGATGCGATCGCGTTCAACCAGGCGGAGGAGAGCGCGGTGTACCGCGGCTATGTGCAACTCGCGTACAAACTCGACGTCAACGAATACCGGGGCAGGGAGTCAGCCCAGTTAATCGTTGAGCAGATTGCCAGCGTTGCATGTTAATATTCGGCGTTTTTCGCACCGGGCGTGATACCCAGAATGGAACCGAACCAGATCAGGCAGCAAATCGAAGACCTCAGTGAACGCAGCCAGGCGTTAAGGGGGTACCTTTGACTATGAAGCGCGGAATGAGCGGCTCGTCGAGGTAAGTCGCGAACTCGAGGATCCCGCCATCTGGCAAAATCCCGAACGCGCGCAGAGCCTGGGCCAGGAGCGCGCGCAACTCGAAAAAGTGGTTAGCCTGCTCGATGACCTGTCGTCGTCCCTGGCCGATGCCGGCGAGTTGCTGGATCTCGCGCTGGAAGAAGGCGATCAGGGTACCGTCAACGAGCTCGTCAGGGATCTGCGTGATCTGGACGGGCGGCTGGCGGGGCTTGAATTTCAGCGCATGTTCAGCGGCGAGCACGACAACAGCAACTGCTTTGTCGATATCCAGTCAGGCGCCGGCGGTACCGAAGCGCAGGACTGGGCAGAGATGCTGCTGCGCATGTATCTGCGCTGGGCAGAAGATCACGAGTTCAAGGTTGAGGTCATCGAAGTATCCGAAGGTGAAGTGGCGGGCATCAAGAGCGCAACCTTCGAGGTGATCGGAGAATATGCTTACGGCTGGCTGCGCACGGAAACCGGCGTTCATCGGCTGGTGCGCAAGTCGCCGTTCGATTCGGGGAATCGCCGGCACACCTCGTTCGCATCCGTTTTTGTGTCGCCCGAGATCGACGATGACATCGACGTAGATGTCGATCCCGGCGATTTGCGTATCGATGTGTATCGGGCGAGCGGCGCCGGAGGACAGCATGTCAACAGGACCGAGTCCGCCGTGCGGATCACGCACCTGCCAACCAACATCGTTGTGCAGTGTCAAAATGATCGCTCGCAGCACAAGAACAAGGCCACGGCCATGAAACAGCTGAAGGCCAAATTGTACGAGCTGGAGTTGCAGAAGCGGCGCTCCGAGGCGATGCTGGTCGAAGAAAACAAGGCCGATGTCGGCTGGGGCAGCCAGATTCGCTCCTACGTGCTGGACCAGAGCCGTATAAAAGATTTGCGTACCGGTATCGAGACCGGCAACACTCAGGCTGTCCTGGATGGCGACCTGGATCAATTTATCGAAGCAAGCCTGAAGCAGGGCCTGTAGCAGAATTCCCTGGAGGGGACGTGAGCGATAGCAAGAACAACGAGTTGGACGAGAACAGCCTGATTGCGGAGCGCCGTCGCAAGCTGACGAAGTTGCGCGAGGAAGGCAGCGCATTTCCGAACGATTTTCGGCGCAATGCCTTGGCGGCCGAGATCATGCTGACCTATGGCGAGCATAGTGCCGAGTCGCTGGCGGACGAGCCCGTACGTGTGCGGGTCGCCGGCCGCATGATGGCAAAACGCGTTATGGGCAAGGCAAGTTTTATCAAGCTTCAGGATCGTTCCGGGCAAGTCCAGGTTTACGTGCAGCGGGACAAGCTGCCAGACGGGCTATACCAGGACTTCAAAACCTGGGATGTCGGGGACATTCTCGGCGCAGTGGGCACGCTGTTTATCACGCGCACGGGAGAATTGACCATCCAGGCAGACGAATTGCGCATGCTGACCAAGTCGCTGCGCCCGCTTCCGGAAAAGTTTCATGGCCTCGCCGACCAGGAGACGCGTTATCGCCGTCGCTATGTCGATTTGATCATGAATGAAGAGAGTCGTCGCGTGTTTGAGCTGCGCTCGCGAATGATCGCTCATATTCGCGCCTTCCTTGATTCCCAGGACTACCTGGAGGTCGAGACGCCGATGATGCAGTCCATGGCAGGCGGCGCGCTTGCGCGGCCGTTCAAGACGCACCACAACGCTCTGGACATGGAGTTATTCCTGCGTATTGCTCCCGAATTGAACCTGAAGCGCCTCGTCGTCGGCGGTTTTGAGCGGGTCTACGAGATCAACAGGAATTTCCGTAACGAAGGCGTGTCAACGCAGCACAATCCCGAATTTACGATGCTCGAGCTGTATCGCGCCTATGCGGACTACGAAGACTTGCTGGTATTGATCGAGTCCCTGCTGGCAGGCATGGCCGAATCGCTGCTTGGCAAGACTGTCGTCGATTACCAGGGCGAACAAATCAATTTCGGTGGCTCGTATGCTCGAATGACCGTTGCCGAAGCCATTCTGGCTTTCAATTCTGACTTCGATGCGAACAGGTTGCGTGACGAGGATTACCTGCGAGCCTACGCGCAAAAGCTCGGCGTCAAGCTCATGGACTCCTATGGTGCCGGTAAACTGCAAATCGAAATTTTCGAAAAAACGGTGGAAGCAGAGTTGCGGCAACCGACCTTTGTGACGGCATATCCCGCTGAGGTTTCACCACTGGCGCGGCTGAATGACGCAGACCCGTTCGTGACGGATCGCTTCGAATTCTTTATTGCCGGCAGGGAGATCGCCAACGGTTTCTCCGAGCTCAATGATCCTGAAGACCAGGCCGAAAGATTTCAGCAGCAGGTTGCCAGGCGCTCGGAGGGTGACGAAGAAGCCATGGGCTATGATGCGGATTATATTCGCGCGCTGGAGTATGGATTGCCGCCCACCGCCGGCCTCGGTGTGGGTATCGACAGGCTCGTCATGCTGTTTTCGAATTCGGCATCGATACGTGACGTGCTGTTGTTTCCGTACATGCGTCCGGAGCAGTCACAGGATTAGTCGGCGTAATCCTCGACCGAGCAGGGTAACTCCTGCCGTATCGCGATGTCAGGATCCGGCGTTGCGGCAACGGGCGCCACGGCGAGAATGTCCCTGCCAACCGCGTTGACGACCTCAACCTTGCAATCATTTCCCAGCATCAGTGTGTCCCCGGCGGATGCCGGCAGGTCGTTACACAGCAAAAAGCGT
>DATCZF010000057.1:0-10153 GCA_036526055.1 Woeseiaceae bacterium | reverse complement strand
ATCGACAAGCATAAAATCAGTCGCTACAAGTCACACAATTAATAAAATGCGGATCCCCGCGCATCAGCCGGCGTCGCCCTGGCGCAGTGCGGCAGGGTAGCCGGGCGACAATCATACACAATCCGCGATTAACATTGGGTTGCAATGCCGTTTTCGTTAAACTGCGCGCCTTGTCGGCATTTTAACCCAGGTAACGCACAGCATGGATCCATCCCAGATCACCCAGTTGATTCGCGCAGGCCTCGACGGGGCAGCAGTCGAAGTCCAGAGCGACGACAATACACACTTTGGTGCCGTTATCGTCTGGCCGGGCTTTGCCGGCAAGCGGCCACTGCAACGGCACCAAATGGTCTACCAGTGCCTGGGAACCCTGATGGGCAACGAGATTCACGCGCTGTCGATTCGTGCATTTACACCGGCCGAGTGGCAAGACGCACTCGCAAAGCGTTAGGCGCAGGAAACAAGTTGGATAAACTACTGATCACGGGCGGCAAGGCGCTGCAAGGGGAAATCACGATTTCCGGCGCCAAGAATTCCGCACTGCCAATCCTCGCGGGATCACTTCTCGCAACGGACAAGGTAACCCTGTCCAACGTGCCGCACCTGAAAGACGTCACGACGATGATCTCGCTATTGCAGAGCATGGGCGTCGAGACCACGGTCGACGAGCACATGAATATCGAGGTCGACAGTGCCCGGGTGACCGAGCGATTTGCAGCCTATGACCTGGTCAAGACGATGCGTGCGTCAATTCTCGTGCTGGGACCGCTGCTAGCGCGTTTTGGAGAAGCCGATGTATCGCTGCCCGGCGGCTGTGCCATCGGGGCGCGCCCGGTCAACCTGCATGTGCAGGGCCTGCAGGCGATGGGCGCCAGGGTGGTTGTGGAAAACGGTTACATACGCGCCCGGGCAAAACGCTTGAAGGGTGCGCATATCGTTTTTGACACGGTGACCGTAACCGGCACCGAAAACCTGATGATGGCCGCGGCTTTGGCGCGCGGCGAGACGATTCTCGAAAATGCCGCCTGTGAGCCGGAAGTTGTCGATCTGGCGGAGTTTCTGATTCGCATGGGAGCCCGGATTTCCGGGCACGGCACCGGGACGATTCGCATTGAGGGTGTCGAGCAGCTCAGCGGCGCGGATTACGAAGTCTTGCCGGACCGCATCGAAACCGGCACTTACCTGGTGGCTGGCGCCATGACAGGCGGCCAGGTGCGGCTGAAAAAGACCTCTGCGGACCTGCTGGAGGCGGTAATCATCAAGCTGCAGGAGGCCGGCGCCGAGATTGCCACCGGGAATGACTGGATTGAGCTCGACATGGGCGGCAGGCGTCCACGCGCGGTCGATATTCGGACACTCCCGTACCCGGCATTTCCCACCGACATGCAGGCCCAGTTTTGCGCTATGAACGCGCTGGCCAGGGGTATCGGTACCGTGATCGAGACGGTGTTCGAGAACCGCTTTCAGCACGTTCTGGAATTACAGCGCATGGGAGCCGATATCAGGCTGGAGGGCAATATGGCGATCAGCAATGGCGTCAAGCGCCTGACGGCGGCGCCGGTCATGGCTACCGACCTGCGTGCGTCTGCCGGCCTGGTACTCGCAGGCCTGGCCGCGGAAGGCGATACGCTGGTCGATCGCATCTATCACGTCGACCGTGGTTACGAGCGCATCGAGGAAAAGCTGCGCCAGCTTGGCGCGGAGATTCGCCGCGTCGCCAACTGAGCAGCGCAGAGGTCCGCCTAGCGCTGCTGAACTTCCTTGGGTCGCTCGCCGGCGATCACGGTAGTTTCGAAGTCCTGGCCATTTCTCCAGGCAGTGACGTTGACCTCATCCCCCGGGCGCAGGCTGGCGACAATGAGCAGCGCCTGCTGGCTGCTGATAATAGGGATGTCGTTGACGGCAAGCAGCATGTCATTCCTTTGCAAACCGGCCGTTGCTGCCGGGCTGCCCGGAATCACATCGACCAGGAAAATACCGGTGCCGGGACTCAGGCCCAGCGTTTCGAAATCAGCGTTGGTCATATCGGCAGGCATCAGGCCCAGCCAGCCGCGAATCACGCGCCCGTGGTCTTTTATTTCCTCGACAACACCGCGTACCAGGTTGACCGGGATGGCGAAACTGATTCCCTCCGTGGCTACATCCTGGTCCAGCACTGCCGTATTGATGCCGACGAGTTCTCCAGCCGCGTTGATCAGCGCTCCGCCCGAATTGCCACTGTTGATGGCAGCATCGGTCTGGATGAAATTTTCAAAAGTTGCGAGGCCGAGCAAACCCCTGCCGGTAGCGCTGACAATACCCTGGGTCACCGTCTTGGTTAGCCCATACGGATTGCCGATCGCCAGCACGACATCGCCGATACGCACCTGGTCCGAGCGGCCGAGGGAAATCGCCGGCAATGTGCCCATATCCACTTTCAGAACCGCGAGATCGGTTTCAGCATCAAATCCGACGATGCGAGGTTCGGCGATGCGCCCGTCCGCCAGTTGCACCCGCACCTGGCTCGCCCCGAAAATGACATGATAGTTAGTGACCAGGTAACCTTCCGGATCGATGACAACGGCGGAGCCGAGGCTGGTGTTGACTTGCAGGCGCCCCGGCTGGCGGCGCGTATTGGTGGCAGCGCCCACGCGGCGTGTATAGATGTTGGCGACGGCCGGGGCGCTGCGTTCGACTGCGTTCGCATAGCTCGCCGGGCCGCTGGACTGCGTGCCGTTCAGTCCGGTCGGCAGCCATTCCGGCCTGAAAAGTACGACAATGAATGCGGCCGCCAGACCGACAATGACCGATTGTCCAAGAAAAATCAGCGTTGATTTAAAGCGAAACAACTGGGCGCCTCCCGGTCCTGATACTGCGAATTTACCAATATTGAACCTGCATCTGTCTAGGCAAAATTTGCTTTCACTGTGTATAATCCGCGTTCTGGTTCCGCTCGCAGCACACGTTTAGTCGTTATCCTGACGGGAAAACGGGACTGCTGCAAATCTACCAGCTTTCGCGAGCAAGCAAAAAACGAGCTTTCAAGCCGGCCGTATGGGAGTGCCTGATGACAGACGACGTTGATCGCAACAGACGTCACTTTTTAACTGTTGCAACCGCCGTTGCGGGTGGTGTGGGGGTGGCTTTCGCTGCCGTGCCTTTTCTTGCATCGCTGAAACCGAGTGCGCGGGCGCAGGCCCTCGGCGCCCCGGTCGAAGTGCAGATTGGTTCTCTCGAGCCCGGCGAGATGGTTCGCGTGCTGTGGCGGGGCAAGCCGGTGTGGGTATTGCGGCGCACCGAGGAAATGCTCGAGCGCCTGTCAGAGGTCGACCAGTACCTTCGCGATCCTGCCTCGCAGGAAGAGCAGCAGCCGAAGTATGCGGCCAATGAATACCGTTCCATCAAGCCGGAATACCTCGTGGTCGAGGGTTCCTGCACGCACCTGGGTTGTGCCCCAATCAAGCAGTTCGAGGTCAAGGCGTCGGAGAACTGGTATGGCGGCTTCTTCTGCCCGTGCCATGGCTCGCGGTTCGACCTTGCCGGTCGCGTCTACGCGGGCGTCCCGGCTCCGCTCAATCTCAAGGTACCGCCTTACCGATTCATCAACGACGATGTGATCATGGTCGGTGCCGACACGGGAGAAGCGTGATGTCGAGGTCGGAAACGGATATCGGGAAGGAGCAGACCGGCTTGATCAAGTGGATCGATGACCGTTTTCCTCTTACCAAGTTAATCAAGGAACATGCGACCGAGTACTACGCGGCCAAGAATTTCAATATCTGGTACGTGTTTGGTGTGCTTGCGACGGTCGTTCTCGTCATGCAGCTGGTAACCGGCATTTTCCTGACGATGAATTACAAACCGTCTGCCGAGGAGGCGTTTGCTTCCGTTGAGTACATCATGCGCGATGTCGAGTGGGGCTGGCTGATTCGCTATATGCATTCCACGGGCGCCTCGGCATTTTTCGTTGTCGTTTACCTGCACATGTTCCGGGCGTTGCTCTATGGTTCCTACAAGAAACCGCGCGAGCTGCTCTGGATCATCGGCATGCTGATTTTCCTGGTGTTGATGGCCGAAGCATTTGCCGGATACCTGCTGCCCTGGGGCCAGATGTCGTACTGGGGAGCCCAGGTGATCATCTCCCTGTTTGGGGCTATTCCGGCGATCGGCGACACGCTGGTTGAATACATCCGCGGCGACTATGCGATTTCAGACATTACACTGAACCGCTTTTTCGCATTGCATGTGATTGCACTGCCGCTGGCACTGGTTGGCCTGGTCGTTGTGCACATCATGGCCCTGCACGAGGTGGGGTCGAACAATCCGGACGGCATCGAAATCAAGGAACGGAAAGGACCCGACGGGGTCCCCCTGGATGGCGTCGCGTTCCACCCTTACTACACGAGCAAGGACCTGGTCGCCATCATCGTATTTCTGATGATTTTCCTGGCGGTGGTCTTTTTCGCGCCGGAAATGGGCGGCTACTTCCTGGAGCATGCGAATTTTGATCCGGCGAATACGATCGTAACGCCTGAACACATCGCGCCGGTATGGTACTTCACACCGTTTTACGCAATCCTGCGCGCCGTTCCCGACAAGCTTGGCGGCGTCATTTTGATGATCGCGGCGGTGTTGCTGCCGCTGTTCCTGCCATGGCTGGATCGGGCCAAGGTCAAATCGATTCGTTACCGGGGATGGATCTACAAGCTGGCCCTGACGTTATTCGTCATCAGCTTTGTCCTGCTTGGCTGGCTGGGAACGCAGCCGGTAAGCGGCACGTATGTATTGATGGCGCGAATTGCCGCCGTCGTGTATTTCGGTTTCTTCCTGTTGATGCCGTATTACACAAGAATAGACAAGACCAAGCCGGTACCGCAGAGGGTGACTTACCATGCATAGGGTAAAGGGAGTTTCTTTAGCGATCGCATTGGTGGGCCTGACGCTGGCAAGCACCGGCCAGGCTTCGTCGGCGGCCGGCCCGGCCATGCAGCCAGCCAACAACGACATGTCGAATATTCCGTCGCTGCAGCGCGGTGCGGCAAATTTCATGAACTATTGTTCCGGCTGTCATTCCGCCCAGTACGTTCGTTTTAACAGCATGGGAGCCGATCTCGAATTGAGTGAAACCCAGCTGCTGAAGAACCTGATGTTTAACGCCGAGAAGACGTTCGAGACCATTCGCAGCAATATTCCTGCCGATGATTCCAAGCGCTGGTTCGGCGTTGCGCCGCCGGATTTGTCGTTAATGGCCAGAAGTCGTGGTTCCGACTACATCTATAATTTCCTTCGCGGGTTTTATGTGGAGGAAGGCCGGCCAACGGGCGTGAATAATGTCGTGCTGGAAGGAACCAGCATGCCACATGTCCTGGTCAACCTGCAGGGCTTGCAGCGCCCGTTGTACGAGGAAACAGTCAGTTCCACCGGAGAAGTAACACAGGTTCTGCAGGGATTTGATTTGGTGTCGGCTGGCACCATGACACCCGAGCAATTTGACGGTTTTGTTCGTGATACCGTCAATTTCCTTGATTACATCAGCGAACCAGTGCAGATGAAGCGTCGTGTGATTGGCGTCTGGACCTTATTATTTCTGACACTCTTCCTGATTGTTGCCTATATGTTAAAGAACGAAATCTGGAAGGACGTAACCTGACGGTTGCGTCCTGCAGTGAGAGTTGGCTCGTATAGCCAATAGACAAATTCCCATAATCCCAAGGGGCCGCATTATGGCAGTAATTGCCAACAGACGATCAGCGATGACACTGTTTTCCCGTCCGACCTGTCTCCATAGTCACCGGACGCGACTCGTGCTCGCTGAAAAGAACATCAATATTGATATCGTGAATGTCGAAGGGCCTGATTTGCCTGAAGACCTGATGGACCTGAATCCATATCACACGGTTCCAACCCTGGTTGATCGTGATCTCGTACTCTACGATTCGCGCGTCATCATTGAATATCTGGATGAAAGATTTCCGCATCCGCCGCTGATGCCGGTCGATCCCGTAACCCGAGCGCAATTCCGTCTTGCACTGTTTCGCATCGAAAAGGATTGGTATGCCCTCGCGGAACAATTCGAAGACGATGCGGAAAAGAAAGCGCCGGCGAAATCCAAGAAAATGCTTAAAGAGAGCATTCTCGCCAGCGCCGAACTGTTCGAGGCGAAGCAGTTTTTCCTCAGCGACGAGTTTTCGCTGGTTGATTGCACGATAGCCCCGATACTCTGGCGGTTGCCGCATTATGGTATCGACCTGGGTTCGCAGGCGGCGCCTATCGAGCGTTACATGAAACGGGTGTTTGCGCGTTCACCGTTTCAGGAAAGCCTGACCGAACTCGAACAGGAAATGCGCCTCTAGAAGTGAACCGTGACAGAAGAGCTTCGGTCAAAAAGGCCCTACCTGATTCGTGCGATGCACGAATGGATGGGCGATAACGGTCACACTCCGCACATTGTGGTGGACACGGCTTTCGATGGTGTCCAGGTTCCGGAAGCGCATATCAAGGATGGCAAGATCATCCTCAATATCAGCCACTCCGCGGCACACAATCTGAAGTTGTCGAATGCGGGCGTCAGTTTTCGCGCCCGCTTCGGTGGCGTGCCGTTCGACGTCTGGGTACCGGTAGCCGCGGTGCTTGGTATTTACGCGCGGGAAACGGGGCAGGGCATGATTTTCTCGCGTGGCAGCGAGCTGCCTGATCCGCCGCAAGACGGCGATGACGCGGTCAAAGGCGGACGGGCTCACCTCAAAATCGTCAAATAAAGCGCCGGTTGCAACGCAAAAAAAGGCGCCTCAAGGCGCCTTTTTCATGCTGCCGGCTTGTCGCGGTCCCTAGCCCAGCAATGACGCGTCGATCAGGTCGCAAAGGCAATGGATTACGAGCAGGTGAACTTCCTGAATACGGGCCGTCCGGTTTGCCGGTACGCGAATCTCGATGTCTGCCTCGCTCTTCAGAGAGGCCATGGTGCCGCCATCTCGTCCGGTTAACGAGATGACCCGCATGCCACGATCATGGGCGGCCGCAACTGCACGGCAGACGTTGGGCGAATTTCCCGAAGTGGAGATTGCCAGCAAAATATCTCCCGGCTTGCCCAGCGCCATGACCTGCTTGCTGAAAACCTCATCATAGGAATAGTCGTTGGCGATGGACGTCAGTGTCGACGAATCCGTCGTCAGAGCGATAGCGGGCAGCGGTGGCCGTTCCATCTCGAAGCGGTTCAGCAACTCGGACGAAAAATGCTGCGCGTCGCCGGCGGAACCGCCATTGCCGCAGCTCAGTATTTTGCCCTCATTCAACAGGCATTCGGTCATCGCCTGACCGGCCAGGGCAATGGTGTCCGCCAGTTGCTCAGCTGCTGCCTGCTTGGTCGTAATGCTTTCGATAAAATGTTCGCGTACCCGGGCTTCCGCGTCCATGAGTTCTCCTGCCGTTTGCATGGCGTCAGGCATCAGGCCTGAACGCGTCTTTGATCCATTCTATCGTGAAATCGCCCGATGGCCGACTATTCAACGCAACGACGTCAAACCGCATGGTGCGACTGGCAAGCTGGGGTTGGCGTGACAGGAACGACAACGCGGCAGCAGCAAGCTTTTTTTGCTTGTGCCGGTCGACGCTTTCCGCGGCTGTAGTCAGACCGCCGGCCCGCCGCTGCCGGACCTCAACGAAGACCAGGATTTGCCTGTCCAGCATGACGAGATCCAGTTCGCCGGCCCGACAATGGTAATTGCGCTGCAGTTCCACCAGGCCCTGGCGGCACAAAAAGTCCCGGGCGCGGCGCTCGCCAGCAGTCCCTAGTCGCCGGGCGTCTCGACCTGCCATGCCTCGACGATGTCCTCTTCGCTGGCTTCATCCAACAGCAGTTCGAGTTCTTCGAATGACGGTAACGGGGCTGGTGTGCCGCGACGAAACTGTGCCCAGGCCAGGCGCCGATGCACTCGTCCGGTCGCATCGAGGTACAGTTTTCCTGTTGCGCCGTCCACCTCCGGAAGCGCCCCCACGGAAACGTCATAAAGTAGCGGCGCGAGCTGGTAGGCATCGAAGCCCATGGCATGCAGGCGCGACTGGCGCTGGGCATCCGGCCAGCTGTTTTTATAGAAACCCGGCAATGAGGCAAACCCGCCGGATGGGGCAATGATCCAGGGCGCGTCGGCAAACATCACGCCGTTCAGGTCGCTATCCGAGCGGCCATCCATCGCGTAGACAGAGGAGGTGGCGTAAACCGGCAGATCACCGGAGTAATGGAATTTCAATTGCGGTTTGATCAGCCGCGCGACGCCGGCATCCGCAGCGAGGAAAATGAATTCGACGTCCTGGCGCCGGCGTGATTCAAACTGTAACGGCTCGTCGAGATTGGCCCGCAGCCGCCGGTACCGTTGCACGCTTTCCGACAAATGCATCAGACCTTCGATTTCTACCGAAAAATCCTGCGCTTCAGGCAGGTAACTGCGATGTTCGAGGACCAGTCCTCCGCGGTTTTCGAATTCCGTCGCGAAACTGTTGAGCAGGCGCCTGCCCCAGTCATTGTTTGGCACCAGTGCAACGCCACGGGTAAAGCCGTCGACGAGGGCCCGTTCCGCTGCCGAGGCCGCCTCATCTTCCGGTGCCAGCGCGAACTGGAAAAAACCGGGCGGTCCAACGGCATTGCCCTGCAGGTAATTCAGCGCCAGAACCGGTGTCGGCAGGACAGTCTCCCTCGCAAGTTTTGCAACGTTGTCACGCAATAGCGGGCCGATGACAAACTGGGCACCGGCATTGATCGCCTGCGCATATGCTTCGGTTGGACCGAGCTGGTTGACGTCATAAACGCGTATGGCCTGGCCATCGGCAAAGCCTTGCCTGTCGGCAAAATAGGCGCCCAGGAATCCGTCGCGCACGGCCACGCCGGCCGGTTTCGCGGGGCCCGACAAGGGCAGCAGCAATGCCACCCGGGATGGCCGCTGATATACCGGCGCTGCCGTGTCCGGCGCGCCGCCAACAATGCTCAAGGCCGGGTGATTTCGATACTGTTGACGCCAGTCTGCCAGCGCCTGCGACCATTCGGGCCCGGACTGGCGCGTTTCCAGGGCCGTGATGGCGAGTGATACCCAGCCCCTGGTTTCCTGGTCGACCGCCTGTTGCTGGGCTTCGCGCAGCGTGGCTACATCGGCCACCATCAGGCCCTGCCAGGTACGCTGGCGGTTATTGTGAATTGACGTGGAGTCACTCAGCCAGGTTTCGCGCTGTCGCAGCAGTTCGAGCGCCCTGACGGGCTGCCCTTGCTGGAACCAGGCATCCGCGTTCAGGGCGTCTGCACGCAGGCGAAGCGTCTGCGGCAGGGCTGCGGCGCTCAACGGGCGCAGAATATCGAGCGCCTCGGCCGGCCTGCCATCGACGAGCTGCAGCGCCGCGCGATTCAGCTGCCACAACCAGAGCGGCTCGCCGGCCGCCGGTTGTGCCACCGCCTGAAACGCGCTTCTTGCCCGCACAATGTCGCCGGCATCCAGCCAATGTTGAATGGCCAGCAGCGTCAGGCGGTCACGTTCCGCGCCGAGCTGGCTGCCAGCGAGCTCTATATACATGCCTGCGGCAGCTTCGTAACGGCCCTGGCTGGCGAGGTCTGCGGCCCGCTGCTCCGAGCTTTGCCAGCGGCCCAGTTCTCCGGTCGTACAGGCGCCAATGGCCAGGGCAAGCCAGAGCAGGCCTGCCACGCGCCACCTTGTCGCGGGTCGCGAGCTTGCCTGATTGTCAGTGTTCAGTGCAGGATGCATATCGTCAGGCTTAATCGTGTCTGTTCGGAATCTTTGCATATTCCATGAGGTTGAATTGACCAGCGGTATTCTCCATGTCGTCGCCACACCCATCGGCAATCTTGCCGATTTTTCACCGCGGGCGAGAGAAATACTGAACAGCGTTGATCTTATCGCAGCCGAGGATACCCGGCACACCCGTCGATTGCTATCGCATTTCGGCATCAAAACGCGCTTATTCGCATTGCATGAGCATAACGAGAAAGCAGCAAGCGCGGAGCTGATTCGCCTGATGCTCGATGGCAGAAGTGTCGCGCTGGTGAGTGACGCAGGAACCCCGCTGCTCAGCGACCCCGGGTTCGAATTAGTGGCCGAAGCGCATCAGTCGGGCCTTAAGGTGTCCCCCGTGCCCGGTCCGAGTGCGCTGGTTGCTGCACTCTCGGCCGGCGGCA
>DATCZF010000056.1:0-2506 GCA_036526055.1 Woeseiaceae bacterium | reverse complement strand
CGCGGTAAACCCCGTGCCTTTGTTCAAAAGTGGAAAACGCAGAATCGACGGGCCGCGTCGTCTGACCCGCAGTTGCAATCCGCTTTCCGTGCGGACCAGGTTGAAATTATCCATTACATCGCCTGCTGTTCAATGCTGACGTTAGTATGCCCGCGGGCTAACAAGTGCGGGTTCCGATTTACTCTACCTGCTGATTGATTTCGATTTCGGCCTGGGCACCGTGGCCGGGTACCAGAATCGCAGTCCCAAACCAGTCTCCCGGTACTGCGCCCGGTTGCCCCGACGACGAAATTCTCGCAATCAGTTCGATACGCTTGAGTCCGGAAAGGTTTCGGCCCTCCATCATCGCATCCTGATCGCTTATCGTCAGTGCCGTCGGCAACTCCGTTGCGGCACGCCGAATAGCCGCAACCGGCGGCCCCGGGTTGTCGGCATCGCGGGCAATCAGCCACAGCGTGGCGCTGCTGGTCACTGCTTTCGCGGCATCCGCGCTGACCGAAATATTCGCAAGAATATACGTTCCGGTTGCCTCGCCCGAGGGTATCGAGCCGCCCGGCGCGGCATTAACCGGCTCAAATGGCACGCCTTTCATTTCCGCCAGACCCCGGCGAACGAATTCAAGTACGTTTGCAGGGACATTCTCGCTCGACGTCAACGCCAGGAAGTTTTCCCAGCGCGAAACCGCCGTGGCAGGATCGCCCTTCCTGGCAGACGCCATGCCACCATAGAACAATGCCTTGGTATTGTTCGGGTCGATGGCAAGCGCGGAATCGAATAATGCGCCGGCGCGACCAGCGATCTGCTCCCGATCCATCACCCATAGCACTTCGCCAAAATCAGCCAGCGTATAGCTGTTGCTTCCGCCGTCGAGCCTGATCACGCGCTCGTAAGCCTGCGCAGCCTCTTGCATGCGGCCCAGTTCGACGTAGGACCTGGCAAGCATCTCCCAGCCCTGCAGGTCATCCGGTGAGGATTTCAGGCGATTTGCCAGCCCGTCTACCATCTCCTCCAGGGACGTTCCGGCAACCGAGGACTGGACATTCGGACTGCCCAACCACCAATACATGCCAACCGACACCACCGCGATCACGCTAACGGACGCGGCAATAACACCCCAGGGTTTCCGGTTTTGGCGTAACAGCGGATAGGAAACCACTACAACAGCGCCAACCGCCATCACAAAAAACGTAAGCCACAACATAAGTTAGTCTTGCTCCTCGGGTGCGTCTTCATCAATCGGCAGCGCCATGCGCCTTCTCACAGTCAAACCTATTGCAACGGCACCGATTACCAGTAATCCGGCTGGCGCCAGCCAGAGCAGCAGCGTCTTGCCTTCCGCACGCGGCCGGTATAACGCAAACTCTCCATAGCGGGCGACCAGAAAATCGAAAATTTCATCATCGCTCTTGCCTTCCTCAACCATGCGATGGATTTCCCGGCGGAGGTCCCCGGCAAGAAATGCCGAAGAATCCTTGATCGTCTGGTTCTGGCACTTGAGGCATCGAACCTCGCTGATGATTTTCTCGTAACGTGCCTGTAACTCCGGATCCGCAAACGGTTCCAGCGTATCAATGGCCAGGCTTGTCGCACTCAGCAGGAACGCCGCAATAAATATTGCCAGTTTCTTCATTGTCCGCTCTCCGCAGCCTGTATACGGGGTACGAATTCCGTCTGCCAGACGTTCGCATCCAGCGGGCTGATGTGCTTGTACAAGACGCGCCCGTCGGGACCGATCAGGAATGTTTCCGGAGCGCCATATACGCCCCAATCGATACCCACCCTGCCCTCGTAATCGAAAGCGGTGGCCGTGTAAGGATCACCCAGCTCAGCGAGCCAGCGGAGTGCCTCATCGCGTTCATCACGCCAATTCAGGCCGTAAATATCTATTTCTCCGGACCGTGCCAGCTCCAGCAGGAAACCGTGTTCCTGGCGGCACGCAAAGCACCATGTTGCCCAGACATTGAGCAAACTCATCTTGCCTTTCATGTCGCTCGTGCCGACGGTGGCATCCAGATCGAGCAGATTGGGCAGCTCAAATTCGGGTGCCGGCTTGGCGAGCAATGGAGACGGAATCTCGCTGGGATCCTTATGCAGACCAATGACGAAAATTGGAATAAGACTGCCGAACAAAATGACAGGCAAAAGGTAACGCCACATTACTGGTTACTCCCTTCGATGCGATAGCGTCGATCCGTCGCAGCAATCAGTCCACCCAATGCCATTATGAGCGCACCCAGCCAGATCAGGCGAATCATCGGCTTATACTGAATTCGAACACTCCATGCGTTGGCACCCAACGGATCACCGAGCGCCACGAAGAGGTCCCGATACCAACGGGCATCGATACCGGCCTCCGTCATCGGGCTTTTCTGCACCAGGTAGGTGCGCTTCTGCGGCCGCAGCTCCCCGATGAAAGCGCCGTCCTTGCGGATATCCACAGATCCTTCCAATGCATCAAAGTTAGGGCCTTTGACGTATCGCAGCTCACGGAATTCAAAATCGAACC
>DATCZF010000055.1:0-7567 GCA_036526055.1 Woeseiaceae bacterium | reverse complement strand
CAGGCGCTCCGCAGAGGAACAGCATGACTAGGCTGCCTGTCTACGCGACGATCCTTCTGGCGCTTATGCTGTCGATCATGCCGCTGCCCGAGTCCGCAGGCTGGTTACGGCCCGACTTCGTGGCACTCACGCTGATCTACTGGAGCATGATGCAGCCCCGCTACTTCAGCCTGGGGACGGCCTGGATAACCGGCATCCTGATCGACGTAATGCACGGGGCGATCCTCGGTCAGCATGCCATGACACTGACCATCATTGTCTATATCACGATCCAGTTTCACCTGCGGATTCGCGTCTTTCCAACCTGGCAAAAGACGGCAACCGTGCTGGCGCTGATTTCTGTCGGGCAGTTCCTGCTGTTCTGGACGAACGGTGTCATCGGCATCAGTTCCACCGCCGCAAGCTACCTGGGACCAATCCTGAGCAGTACTCTGCTCTGGCCGGTCGTCGCCGCATTGCTAAACAGCATCAACTATCGCGTCGCCCTGCGACGCTGATGGCAAAACGGTGCTGACGCGATGAGTCTGCTGGGTTCAATCAAGGACCACCACGCCGAAAAAGGCCTGTTCGTGCGGCGAGCAATCCTTGCCGGTACGATCGCACTGACGCTGCTCCTTATTGTTATCGCGCGGCTGGTGCAGTTGCAGGTCGTGGACTACGAACATTTTGCGGAACGGTCCCAGGGCAACCTGTTCCGCATTGAGCCGCTGTCGCCGACACGTGGCCTGATTTTTGATCGCAAGGGGCGTGTGCTTGCTGAAAACCTGCCCGTTTACCAGCTCGAACTGATCCCGGAACAGGTCGCCGATCTCGACGCGACGCTGCGCGGACTGGCGGCAGAAAACCTGGTTGCGGAAGCCGATATTCCCCAGTTCCTGCAATTGGCGAAAGCCGGTCCCCGCTTCAAACCGGTGACCCTCAATTTCCGTCTCAGCGAAGACCAGATTGCCAACTTCGCCATCAAGCGACCGCGTTTTCCGGGTGTCGACTTTCAGCCAAGACTGGTGCGCCACTATCCGCAAGGCGCCGTCACTGCGCATGCCATCGGCTACGTCGCTGCAATCAGTACCGACGACCTGGCGCGGCTGAACCCGTCGGATTATGTCGGTACCACTCACACCGGCAAGACCGGCGTCGAGTACAGCTATGAAGCGACGCTGCACGGCGAGCCGGGGTTTCGGCAGGTCGTTACCAATGCGCGCGGGCGACAGATTCCGCTGGCACCAGGAACGGGCGCGACATCGTTCGCCGAGAAACGAGAGCCGTCGCCGGGAGAAAATGTCCACCTCACTATTGACCTCGACCTGCAGGTCACCGCGACAGAGGCGCTTGCCGGCAGGCGCGGTGCCGTCGTCGCCATCGATACACGAACCGGCGAAATTCTTGCCTTTGTCAGCGCACCAAGTTTCGATCCGAACCAGTTCCCGCTGGGTATGTCGCAAACCGAATATGGCGAACTCGAAAATAACCTGGATCGCCCCCTGTTTAACCGGGCCGTTCGCGGCCAGTATCCGCCCGGTTCCACGATCAAGCCCATACTGTCGCTGGCTGCACTGGAGACCGGGGCCACGACCAACAAGAGACGCATGGTTTGCCCGGGCTTTTTCATGCTGCCGGGCAGCACGCATCGCTACCGGGACTGGAAACCGGAGGGCCATGGGGAAGTCGATTTGCACGAGGCGATTGCCCAGTCCTGCGACGTCTATTTCTATCGCATCAGCAGTGATATCGGGATCGACGCGATCCATGACTACCTGACCCTGTTCGGACTCGGCAGCAATACCGGCATCGATATCGAGGGAGAGAAGCCGGGCCTGGTGCCATCAAAAGCATGGAAACGCCAGGCCTTTCGGCGCCGCGAGGACCAGGTCTGGTTTCCCGGCGAGACCGTCATCGCGTCGATCGGCCAGGGTTATATGCTGGCAACACCGACGCAGCTCGCCAGCGCCGTGGCAACCGTTGCCATGCGGGGCAAACGCGTGACGCCGAGAATGGTGCGCGCCGTGGAAAATCCGCTGACCGGAATCCGTACCGAGCTACCCTTCCGCAAACTGGATGATGTCGTCCTGCGCGATCCGCAACACTGGGAACAGGTCATTGCCGCGATGCACGACGTCATGCAGGGCGCTCGCGGAACGGCCAGGGCGGCCGGTGCGCGCGCCAGTTACCGAATGGCTGGCAAGAGCGGCACGGCCCAGGTCTTCTCGGTGGCGCAGGAGGAAGAATACGACGAGGACGAGGTCGATGAGCGGCTCAAGGACCACGCCCTGTTCATCTCCTTCGCACCGCTGGATGACCCGGCGATCGCGGTTGCCGTCATCGTCGAAAACGGCAGCAGCGGCAGCACTTTTGCCGCGCCGATAGCCCGGGCCGTCATGGACAAGTACCTGGAGGACTCCCAGAGTGCACTTTGAGGACACACACCGCCTGGTCGACCGCAAGGTCCAGCCGCTTGGCGTAATGGCCAAGGTGTTGCGCCGCCTGCACCTGGATGGCCCGTTGCTCACAGGATTGTTGCTCATCATCGGCTTCGGCCTGTTCGTGCTGTATAGCGCCGTCGGCAAAAATCTCGACCTGTGGGTCGGCCAGTGTGTGCGCCTCGGCGTCGCATTGCTTGCGATGTTCGTGGTCGCGCAGATTCCGCCCAGCCTGCTGCGCCGCTGGGCGCCGTGGGGCTATGTGCTCGGGCTTGGCCTGCTGGTCATGGTGCTGACCGGCGGCGAAGTCGGTAAGGGCGCGCAACGCTGGCTCGACATCGGCATTCGTTTTCAGCCATCGGAGATCATGAAGCTGGCGGTTCCCATGATGGCGGCCTGGTTTCTGCACGAGCGCAGCATTCCGCCGAAGATCGGCCACCTGCTGATACTCGCCGTGGTCATCATCGTCCCCACCTTGCTGATTGCGCGGCAGCCGGATCTTGGCACCGCACTTTTGATCGCCGCGTCGGGGCTGATCGTCATCCTGCTGGCCGGTATCTCGGTTCGCATCATCGCGCTGCTCGGGCTTGCCTCGATCCCGGGCGCGCTGGTGCTGTGGAATTTCATGAAGGATTACCAGCGACAGAGAGTCCTGACGCTGTTCAACCCGGACAGCGACCCGCTGGGCGCCGGGTACAATATCATTCAATCCAAGATTGCGATCGGCTCCGGCGGGTTGTTCGGCAAAGGCTGGACCAATGGCAGCCAGGCGCAACTGGAATACCTGCCCGAGAAGAATACTGATTTCATCTTCGCCGTGATGGGAGAGGAACTGGGGCTGCTGGGCCTGCTCGCCCTGCTCGCGTTGTATCTTTTCGTCTGTGCTCGAGGCCTTTTCATCGCGATGGAAGGGGGCGACACTTTTTCGCGCCTGCTGGCAGGAAGCATCAGCCTGACGTTTTTTGTCTACGTCTTTGTTAACACCGCCATGGTGACCGGCCTGATTCCCGTGGTTGGCGTACCTCTGCCGCTCGTCAGTTTTGGTGGCACCTCGATGGTGACCCTGCTCGCGGGATTCGGTATTCTCATGTCCATCCAGACTCACAGGAAATTTTTGCCCCATTAATGACTAACACTCTCCTGCAACGCGCCATTCTTATGCTGTGTGCCCTCCTGCTGGCGGCACCGGCAACCTTTGCATTCAGCGACGACGAACCGCTGGTTCGCGCATTTGTCGATGACATGGTCGACAACCATGGCTTTGACCGCGACGAACTTGTGACCCTGCTGAGCAAGGCCAGCAAGCAACAGTCCATTCTCGACGCGATCAGCCGGCCGGCCGAAAAGACCAAGCCATGGCATGAATACCGCGCCATTTTTCTGACCGACAAGCGCATCGAATCGGGCGCCCTCTTCTGGCATGAGCATGAGGACGAATTGCTGCGCATCAGCGAAGCAACCGGGGTGCCGCCGGAAATCCTGGTGGGTATTATCGGTGTGGAAACGTTCTACGGCCGGATTACCGGCAGTTACCGGGTACTGGACGCGCTGGCGACACTGGCTTTTGCCTATCCGCCGCGCAGCGCCTTTTTCAGCAAGGAACTCAGGGAGTACCTTCTGCTCACCCGTGAAGAACGCATCGATGCGACCAGTGCGATGGGGTCCTATGCCGGCGCGATGGGAATTCCCCAGTTCATGCCGAGCAGCTTTCGCGCTTACGCGGTAGATTCCAGCGCCGACGGCCAGCGAGACATCTGGAACAACTGGAGCGACGTGTTCGGTAGTGTCGCCAACTATTTTGTGGCCCATGGCTGGAAAGCCGGAGCACAGGTCGTCACCCAGGCCAGCCTGGGCGACACGTGGTCCGGAGAGCTGCCCAAAAACCAGCTGAAAGCCACTGAGACGATTGGCTCGCTCAGCGCTCAGGGCGTATTGTTCGCCACCGATCTTGGCATCGATGACAAGGGGCAGCTGCTGACCTTCGAAAACGAAGCCGGTAACGAATACTGGGTCGGTTTCGATAACTTTTTTGTCATTACTCGCTATAACCGCAGTGTCATGTATGCGCTTGCAGTTCATCAGCTCGGCCAGGCCATCGCAGCGAAAGTTCACAGTGAATAGGCTGGCAGCGAAGTGCCTTACGCTACTGGGTGTCCTGCTGGTCGCGGGATGCGCGGCGCGCGCTCCGCTGGACGGCCCGCCGCGCCAGGCGGGCCCGGCATCATTGCCTTCCGATCCGGTGCCACGCAGTGAACCGCGCAGCCGCTACGGCAATGGCCCCGTTTACGAAGTGAATGGCCGCAGCTACCAGGTCATGAAGAGCGCGGACGGCTACCAGGAGCGGGGAGTTGCGTCGTGGTACGGGCAAAAATTTCACGGCAGACTCACGTCCAATCGCGAACTTTATGACATGCATGCCCTGACTGCGGCACACACGACACTACCGCTGCCAACCTATGTCGAAGTCACCAACCTGAGCAATGGCAAAAGCGTTATCGTTCGCGTTAACGACCGTGGACCCTTCGTCAGCAATCGGATTATCGATCTTTCCTATGCGGCGGCGCGTCGCCTGGAGATGGTCAAGACAGGGACGAGTCTTGTCGAGGTCCGGGCGCTGACCGGCAGCCAGACGGTCGCGGCAAAAACATCGCCGGACGCGAACGCCGACCGCGTTGCGCAGTCGTCTGCCGCGCTGTACCTGCAGGTCGGAGCCTTCGGCGACCCGCAGAATGCCGATCGGCGCTTACGCCTGTTGCAGCAGGGCGGCATCGGTTCCGCGTTTGTTGCCGCCGATTATTCTGCAAGCCCGGCATTGTACCGGGTGCGAATCGGACCCATCGAAACGGTCGAACAGTATGACGCCCTGGCAGGCAGGCTGGTCGAACTCGGTATCGAGGATACCCACCTGGTATCCGACTAGAATGCGCCGGGTGCAGATTTACCGGAATCGGCCCGGGATTCACCACACTTTTTCGCTAGCGTGACGTTACAATACGCCACTGGATGCAAGCCAACGATGACTATGCCAAGTAAAAAACTGACTGTTTTTCTGACCCTTATCCTGAGTGGGGCGCCATCGCTGCTGTGGGGGGCGAGTAACGCGCCAATTCCGGCACCGCCGATTATCGGCGCCAAGAGCTACATCCTGATGGATGCGGGTTCAGGCGCGCCACTGGCCGCCCTGGAGCCTGATATACAGCTGGCGCCCGCCAGCCTGACCAAGCTGATGACGGCCTACGCGGTCTTCAAGGCGATCAAGGCCGCGCAGATTGGTCTCGATGACCAGGTGACCGTGAGTGAAAAGGCATGGCGAATGACCGGCTCAAGGATGTTCATCGAGGTCGGCAAACAGGTAAGCGTTCGCGACCTGTTGATGGGAATGATCGTCCAGTCGGGCAACGACGCGAGCGTGGCGCTGGCCGAACATACCGCCGGTACCGAATCGGTATTCGCAGAACTGATGAATCAGTACGCCGCCGCCCTTGGCATGTCGGGCTCGCATTTTGTCAACGCTACGGGGTTGCCGGATGCCGAGCACTATTCGACAGCTCGTGACCTTGCCCTCCTCACCAGGGCGATGATCAATGAATTCCCGGAAATGTATCGCTGGTACTCCATACGAGAATTCGAGTACAACAATATTTCACAACGCAATCGCAACGCCCTGCTGTGGAGAGATCCCTCGGTCGACGGCGTCAAGACAGGTCACACGTCTGATGCGGGCTATTGCCTGGTTTCATCGGCCATGCGCGATGACATGCGCGTGATCTCCGTGGTACTTGGCACTGCGAGCGCGAAAACGCGCACCGATGGCAGCCAGGCACTGATCAACTATGGCTTCCGGTTTTTTGAAACCCGACTGCTGTTCAAGGCTGGCGAAGAGATCACCAACACGCGTGTCTGGAAAAGCGCCAATGAATTCAGCTCCCTGGGTGTCAGCGACGACATCTATGTCACCTTCCCGCGCGGCAGTTACGACGACCTGGAGCCCATCCTCAGCCTGCCGGCCACGCTGGAAGCGCCGGTTGCTGCCGGACAACCCCTCGGCGAACTCAGCATCAGCCTCAATGGCGACACGCTGATCACTCGGCCGTTGCGGGCCCTGCACAACAACCCCGTCGGCTCGATCTGGACACGGATGCAGGACTCGGTAATGCTCTGGTTCGAGTAAACCGGCACCCTGCGGAGACGGCCATGAGCGAAGACCGAGCGATCCAGTTTCCGTGTCGCTTTCCAATCAAGGTGATGGGAAAGGAATCGTCGGGTCTTAAGGATATAGCCGTGGCCCTGGTGGGTGAGCATATGGCGAACACCGATGACCTGGACATACAGACCCGGCCCAGCCGCAACGGACGATTCGTCGCCGTGACGATTACGGTGACTGCTGAAAGCCAGGCGCAACTGGATGCAATTTACCGTTCCCTGACGGCCCATGAGGCAGTGCTCTTCGCGCTCTGAAATGAACCCACAACCACCCACGATAGCCTGCAACGAAATCGGCATTCGCGCGCTCGGTTTCCAGGATTACGAACCGGTATGGCGCGCCATGCAGGCATTCACCGAAACGCGCGATGCAAACAGCCGCGATGAAATCTGGTTTACGGAACACCCGGGGGTATTCACTCTAGGCATGAATGCCAGTCGCGAGCATGTTCTGTTGCCGGGCGACATTCCCATCGTGCAAATCGACCGTGGCGGCCAGGTGACCTATCACGGCCCGGGGCAGCTGATGATTTATCCGCTGATCGACATCCGCCGTGCGCGTATCGGTGTCCGCGACCTCGTCTGCGCGCTGGAAAAGGCGGTTGTTCGGCTGGCGTCCGCGCATTCCATCGAGGCTCGAGGTCGCCGCGATGCACCTGGCGTCTATGTCGGTGACGCCAAACTGGCAAGCATCGGGCTGCGCATACGGCGCGGCGCGAGTTTCCATGGCATGGCACTCAACGTGAATGTCGACCTCGAGCCGTTTTCACGGATCAATCCCTGCGGCTATGAGAATCTGCAGATGACCGACCTGCATCGACTTGGCGCCGGCGGCACGCTTGCCGAAATTCGGCACCAGTTGCTGCCCGGGCTACTGGAAGAGCTCGGCTTTACCGAGCGCAGCGTTGTCGAACTGCCGGCAGCCCTGCCCTAGGATTTTTCCGACA
>DATCZF010000054.1:0-3673 GCA_036526055.1 Woeseiaceae bacterium | reverse complement strand
AATAGGTTTCATTCACTTTCTGCGGCGGAACCGCCGCCGCTTCGGCGATATGCTGCGGCAGCATGGCGCAGGCCCGTCACGGCAGGCATATCCCGGCTATACTCGTCTACGCTGGTAAGTCAGCGTACTATGTGCCACCCCGGTCAAATAATTAAGAAGCCATGAACAGCGAAACACACGCAGCGCGGCGGACGCTTTATCCTGCTATTGAACCCAACCATACCGGCTACCTGAAGGTGGGCGGCCACCATGAGTTGTATTACGAGGAGTCCGGCAATCCTCATGGCAAGCCGGTCGTGTTCCTGCATGGCGGTCCCGGCGGGGGCTGCAGCCCGGGGATGCGGCGATTTTTCAATCCCGATGTCTACCGAATCATCCTCTTTGATCAGCGCGGCAGCGGCAAAAGCCGGCCGCATGCCAGCCTCGAGGACAACACGACGTGGGACCTGGTGGACGACATCGAAATATTACGTGCCGCGTTGCAGGTCGAGCGCTGGATGGTGTTTGGCGGATCGTGGGGCAGCACGCTCGCGCTGGCCTATGCACAGACGTACCCGCAGCGCGTTACCGAACTCGTGTTGCGAGGCATCTTCATGCTGCGCAAGAAGGAAATCCACTGGTTTTACCAGCACGGCGCCAGCGAAATTTTTCCCGACCAGTGGCAGGGCTTCCTCGCGCCTATTCCGAAAAGCGAACGGCACGACCTGCTGCGGGCTTATCACAAGCGCCTGACCAGCGACGATGAAAACACGCGCCTGCAGGCGGCGCGCGCCTGGTCAATCTGGGAAGGCTCAACCAGCCTGCTGCAGCCCGACCCGAAAATGATCGCCGAGTTCGGCGAAGACGAGATGGCGCTGGCCATGGCCCGTATCGAGTGCCACTACTTCATGAACGATGGGTTCATGGAAGAGGATCAGTTGCTGCACAACATTAAACGGATTCGCCAAATTCCCGCGGTTATCGTGCAGGGACGGTATGATGTCGTATGTCCGATGATCTCTGCGTGGGAATTGCACCAGGCCTGGCCGGAGGCGAAATTTCGTGTCTCACCCGACTCGGGGCACTCGGCATTCGATGCCGGCAACACTCACGAGTTGATCATGGCCACAGACCATTTTGCTGCCGGATAAACAATGACTGACCTGTTAATCAAGAATGCGCTGCTCGTAAACGAAGGCGCAACGATCGAAACGGATGTGCTGATTCGTGGCGATCGTATCGAAAAGATCGCCGCTGATATCAGGGCAACGGACACGACCGACATTATCGATGCGGCTGGCAACTATCTCATTCCCGGAATGATCGACGACCAGGTACATTTTCGTGAGCCTGGGCTGACCATCAAGGGTGACATAGCGACGGAGTCTGCTGCCGCGGCGGCGGGCGGCATAACAAGCTTCATGGACATGCCGAACGTCAATCCGTTAACCGTAACCCGGGAGGCGCTGGCGGCAAAGTATGCCCTGGCGACGGACAGGGCGACGGCAAACTACGCTTTTTATCTCGGCGCGACGAACAACAACATCGATGAAATCAGGGCGCTGCAGACGGCTGAGGCCTGTGGCATCAAAGTGTTCATGGGCGCATCGACAGGCGACATGCTCGTTGACAGCCGGGAAGCCCTCGAAGCGATTTTTGCCGATGCGTCCAAAATCATCCTCACTCATTGCGAGGATTCCCCGACGATATGGGCGAACGAAGCAAAAGCGCGTGCCGAGTTCGGCGATGACGTTCCCATGAGCGAGCATCCGCGCATTCGTTCGGAGGAGTCCTGTTTCCTGTCCTCAAGCCTGGCGGTGGACCTGGCCACGCGCCATGGCAGTCGCCTGCATGTCCTGCACCTGACCACGGCAAGGGAAATGAGCCTGTTTGCTGCAGGGGATCGCAATAACAAGAACATCACTGCCGAGGTGTGTGTGCACCACCTGTGGTTTGACGAAAGCCGCTACGCTGATCTCGGTACGCGTATCAAGTGCAATCCGGCGATCAAGCAGGCGAGCGACCGCGAGGCGTTGATCAGGGCGGTCAACGAGGGGCGCATCGACATTATTGCCACCGATCACGCACCGCACACCTGGCAGGAGAAGCAGAACAGCTATTTTAAGGCACCGGCCGGCCTGCCGCTGGTGCAGCACGCCCTGCCGAGCCTGTTCGAGCAGGTACATCGCGGAGTATTTACCGTGGAAACCGTGGTGGACAGATGCAGCCATGCGGTTGCCGACATTTTTGGCGTTGTGGATCGCGGCTATGTCCGTGAAGGCTACTTCGCCGACCTGGTCATTGTTGACCCGCGGCAGCCGCACACGGTTACTCGCGACAAGGTACTGTACAAATGTGGCTGGTCTCCCTACGAAGGCGAGACCTTTTCGGCGTCGATCGACACAACGATCATCAATGGCAGGGTTGTGTACCGGAACGGGCGGCTCACCGGAGATATTGCCGGGCGTCGGCTCGAATTCAGCCGTTAGCGGGGCCGGGTGAGGGGAGCGCGTGCCGGCATACGAGGGCACGAGCATCATTCGTGTCTATTTGGGCAAATTTTGTTTACTTTCCGGCCTATACCATTATGCTACCGACAACTGAGCCAGACCCTGAAATTTCAGGTACAAAAACCACTTAAGCCCAAAATCGCAGCGAGCAGATGAAGCCAACAGACACTTCCAATCCCGACTACTTTCACAAAGTCGTCGATTGCCAGTGGGCATGTCCCGCACACACCGACGTCCCCAAGTACATTCGGCTGATTGCCCAGGGCAAATTCACCGATGCGTACATGGAAAACCGCAATTCCAATATCTTTCCGGGAATCCTGGGGCGTGTCTGTGATCGCCCCTGTGAGCCGGCTTGCCGGCGCGGTCGCGTGGAAGAGAAACCGGTCGCT
This sequence comes from Woeseiaceae bacterium, assembly GCA_036526055.1. GTDB lineage: Bacteria > Pseudomonadota > Gammaproteobacteria > Steroidobacterales > Woeseiaceae > JAHEFE01. The sequence continues at coordinate 792 of DATCZF010000054.1, read as the reverse complement.
ATCTGCCGGCTGAAGAGGGTTGCTGCCGATCATCGTGACGACGTTCGTGATCAGCTGCCGCAAAAGCCGAAAAAGACCAATGGCAAGAAGGTGGCGCTGCTCGGGGCTGGTTGTGCATCACTGGCCGTTGCCAACGACTTGTTGCCGATGGGCTACGAAGTCACCATTTTCGAAGCCCTTGAAACTACCGGCGGCCTGATGCGAACCAACATTCCGCAATTCCGGTTGCCACCAAAGGTGCTTGACGAAGAGATTGGCTACATTCTCGACATGGGCGCGGACCTGCGGTTCAACCATCGGATTGACAGTCTCAAGGACCTGCTCGACAACGGCGGCTTCGACGCCGTGTTCGTGGGTACCGGGGCGCCCAAGGGCAAGGAACTCAAGCTGCCTGGCCGCTACGACACGAATCGGGTACACATCGGTATCGAGTGGCTGGAGTCGATCGCTTTTGGCCATGTCACGGAAGTGGGTGACAAGGTGCTGATTATCGGCGTTGGCAATACCGCGATGGACTGCTGTCGCAGTGCGCTGCGGCTTGGTGCGAAAGACGTGAAGGTCATGGCTCGCAAGCCCCGCGGCTATTTCAAGGCATCCGAGTGGGAGCTTGAAGATGCCGAGGAAGAAAATGTCGAGATCATCGTCAATCACTCACCGAAAGAGTTCGTTATCGAAGACGGCAAGCTGGTCGGCATGCGCTTCGAGCAAATGGAATACAAGGTCGATGAAAATGGCCGCATAGATCGCGGCACCGCGACCGGCGAGGTCGTCATTCCCTGTGATGACGTCATC
>DATCZF010000053.1:0-2685 GCA_036526055.1 Woeseiaceae bacterium | reverse complement strand
TGACCTCGAAATGCGCCAGGCATTGAGCGTCGCGCTGATCGAATACTCAGGCGCGCTTGTTGTTATCTCCCATGACCGCCACCTGCTGAAAAGTGTGTGCGATGAACTGCTGATCGTGCATGACGGCATCGTCGACCGCTTTGATCGCAGCCTTGACGATTACGCGGCCTGGCTCAGGGAGCAGGAAGAAAAGTCAGGAAAGGGAGTGGCCGACACGAATGGGGATGCAGCGAAGAGCGCCAACAAAAAGCAGCAACGGCGCGACCAGGCGGATTTGCGTCAGCGCCTGAAACCGCTCACGGACAAAGTCCGCAAGGTAGAAAAAGCGCTGGCTGAGAACCGCGCCCGGCTGAGCGACCTCGAGACGCGTCTTGCCGATGAATCGCTGTACACAGAGCATGATCGACAGGACGAGTTGAGCCAAGTCGTGCAAGAGCAGGCGGCCACCAAGGCAGCTATTGAGGCGCTCGAATGGGAGTGGCTGGAAGCCACCGAGAAGCTGGAGCAGGCGCGATGAAAATCTGGGTCGATGCGGATGCGTGCCCGGTGGTTGTCAGGGAAATTCTGTTCCGGGCGGCCGCAAGGACCGGGGTGCAAGTGACGCTGGTGGCAAACCAGCCCCTCAGCGTGCCGAAGGCAAAAAACATCAACACGCTGCAGGTGCCGGGAGGTTTCGACGTCGCGGACGATGAAATCGTCAAGCGCGTGCGGGCTGGCGACCTGGTGATCACGAGCGATATCCCGCTTGCCGCCGAGGTCATCGACAAAGGTGGCTATGCGCTGAGCCCGCGCGGCGAACTGCACACAAAGGAAAACATCGGCGCCAAACTCAATATGCGTGATTTCATGGATACGATGCGCTCGAGCGGCGTAGAGATGAGTGGTGGGCCGGCCGCTTACAGTCAACGCGACAAGCAGGACTTCGCCAATAACCTGGACCGCTTATTGACCAGGCATGCCAGCCAGGCATAGGGCGCTTGCCGCTATACTGGAATAACAGCCAGGCCCGGCCCGCTGTCAATTCGTGTTGCGGTTTTGTCATTAGGGCGGCAGAGCGACCGCCGAACTATTGCACCGGGCACGGGTCAGATAAGGTCGTTACCGTCCGACACAGTGAGAGGTTCATCGATCATGATCTCGTTCACGATCAATTCCCGGAAAGTCTCATTCGATGGCGAAGCCGACACCCCGTTGCTCTGGGTCATTCGCGATCACCTCAAACTGACCGGTACCAAGTTCGGCTGTGGCAATGGCCAGTGCGGCGCCTGCACCGTTCACATCAATGGCAAGGCGCGACGCGCCTGTGTAACGAGAGTTTCAGCGGTTGCCGGCCGCGAGATTACGACGATCGAGGGCCTCGCCACAGCGGATGACAGGTTGCACCCCGTACAGCAGGCCTGGATCGAGCACGACGTGCCGCAATGCGGCTATTGCCAGGCCGGCCAGATCATGGCCGTCGCCGACTTTCTCGAGCGGTTTCCAAAGCCGACAGACGCGGACATCGATAAAAACATCACGAACCTCTGTCGTTGTGGAACTTACGTGCGCATTCGCAAGGCCATTCACCGTGCGGCCGAAATCGCGGCAGGAGACAAATCATGAGCGCCAGAACAGAAGGAATGGAGTTCACGAGGCGGCAGGTGCTCATCGCCGGCGCGAGTGTAGCGGGCAGCCTGGTGATCGGATTACCGGCGTTTGCCTGGGAAGAAACGGGCGAGCGCAAGATCGGCTTTTTCGTGCAGATAAACCCTGACGGCAAAGTCATCATCGGCAGCAAGGACCCGGAGATCGGCCAGGGGCTGCGTACCGCGGTCCCAATGATGGTCGCCGAGGAACTCGACGTCGACTGGGCCGATGTGAGCATCGAGCAGATGCCGCTCGGTCTCGTCAAAACGGCGGAAGGCTTCGCCTGGAAGTACGGTGGCCAGGGCGTCGGCGGCAGCACTGGTCTGACCGGCAACTGGGAGTACATGCGCCAGGTCGGCGCGGACGCGCGCCGGCAACTGATTCATGCGGCGGCATCAAGGCTTGGCGTCGACGCTGCGGACTGTACGACGAGGCCGGGCTTCGTCGTCTGCGAGTCGCGCGGCGCCGAGATTCCCTACAGCGAACTCGTTGTTGCCGCTGCGGCGCTGCCCCTGCCGGAAGAACCGGCGCCACTGAAAGCCATGAGTGACTATCGCATCATCGGCACCGACAGAAACACGATCGATGCACTCGATATCGTTACGGGCAGGACGAAGTACGGCATCGATACGCAGCAGCCCGATATGCGCTACGCGGTGATCGCGCGTGCGCCCATACTCAACGCGACGGTTCGTTCCTTCGACGACAAGGCGGCGCGCGGCGTTGACGGCGTGCTCGATGTTTTTCGCATCGATGGTCCCGCGCCTGAAGAGCCTTACCTTATTCTCGCCAGTGGTGTTGCGGTCGTGGCAACGTCGACCTGGGCGGCGATGAAAGGGCGCGCGGCACTTAAGATCGAGTGGGAAGACAGCCCCAATGCCGCTGACAGCAGCGAGCGTTTCTGGAGTGACAACGAGAGAATGCTCGAAGGCAGCGGCCAGGTGGTTTTGGATGACGGCAATTTTGATGAGGCGATGGCTACCGCCACGACCCGAGTGTCCCACCGGTACCGCATACCGTTTGTTTCCCATGCACCGCTCGAGCCGCAGAATTGTTATG
>DATCZF010000052.1:0-3079 GCA_036526055.1 Woeseiaceae bacterium | reverse complement strand
CCCTGCCGAGCAGGCGGCCCTCGCCCGGGTCAACCCCGACGATCCGGCTGTCGCAGATCGCTTCGAGGTCTTTCGAGGCGACCTGGAACTGGCCAATGGTTACGTGGAACTCGGCGATGCCGCGGAGCAGCGTGAACGCTGCAACCGCGACCAGGCGGCCCGTCAGACACTGGGTAAAACGATCCGCCCGCTCGACAGAGACTTTCTGGACGCCCTGCAGCATGGTCTGCCAGCCTGCGCCGGTGTCGCCGTCGGCTTCGACCGGCTGGTCATGATAGCGGCGAGTGCGGACCATATCGGCAAGGTAACGAGTTTCATCTTCAACGCGGAACGCCACACATGAGCACAGCATCGACAGATTACAGACTGATCGCCAGCCAGATACGCGCCCTGCTCGACGGGGAACGTGACAGCCTCGCGATGACGGCCAATTTTGTTGCCGTGCTTTACAACGCGCTTGTGAATATCAACTGGCTGGGAGTTTATGTGCTGCGCGGCGACGAACTCGTCCTCGGACCCTTCCAGGGCCAACCGGCCTGTGTCCACATTCCTGTCGGCCAGGGCGTTTGCGGGACCGCCGCGGCAAGCGGCCAGGTTCAGCGGGTGCGCGATGTCCACGACTTTCCGGGACATATTGCCTGCGATCCGGCGTCCCGGTCAGAAATCGTTATTCCGCTTTACCGTGGCAAGCGCCTGCTCGGCGTGCTCGACGTCGACAGCCCGTCACTGGCGCGGTTCGATCAGCGCGACGAGGAGGGTCTCGTCGAGGCCTGCGAAATCTTCGTTGCCGCGCTGCCGGATAACGTGGACGAGCGTTTTATTTAACCCGGGATACGTATTCGCCCGAGCGCGTATCGACGCGAATCATTTCACCCTGCTCGAGGAACAGGGGCACACGGACCACCGCACCGGTCGACAAGGTCGCCGGCTTGACGCCGCCACTTGCCGTGTCGCCTTTCAGTCCCGGATCCGTTTCCACCACTTCGAGCTCGACAAAGTTCGGCGGCGCAACGACTAACGGCACGTTGTTCCACAGCGTGACCTGGCAGGTGTCCTGCTCCTTGAGCCAGATCTTCGCGTCAGCGACGGCGTTCTCGTCCGCCGCGTATTGCTCGAACGTATCGGGAACCATGAAGTGCCAGAACTCGCCATCCGCATACAGATACTGCATGTCAGTATCCACGACATCCGCCGCTGGCAGGGTGTCACCGGACTTGAACGTCTTGTCGACCACTCGACCCGTGCGAAGATTGCGAATACGCACGCGGTTAAAGGCCTGGCCCTTGCCAGGTTTGACAAATTCATTGTCGACAATCACGCAGGGATCCTGGTCGATGAGTATTTTCAGACCGGAGCGAAATTCATTGGTGCTGTAGGTAGCCATTGTTCCAAAACCTGTTCTTCAGCCTGTGCAAAAGCGCGCAGTGCTGCCTGTGAATCAGCCGGGCCAGCCGGCGGCCTGCAATCATACTCTTTGTGCCTGCCAACCGTAAGCGCGGACGGAGAATCGCCACCCCTGAACGATCGAACTGGTCGCCGGCTGGCGGCCCTCAGCGGGGCATAAAACCACCGAAAACCGTCCTCCGTTCACTGCGTCACGGCAAAATACTTGAAACCCGTCACGGTTTTGAAATGACATAACGTCAGTTTGCCCATCCCGGTGCTACACTCGCCCCGCATTTCGGAATGGCATGCCGGACCAGACAGGGCCGGTTGAGGATGAAGACGTGAATGACGGACAGAGTGTAGCGGTTGCCGTCCTGAGCAGGAATCAGGACGATGTTGAGCTGATCAACAGTGTCCTGCGTAATGCGGGACAGGCGGCGCACTGCAAATGGGGTCCCGATGGCACGGCGTTTGCGGCCGGTCTCGACGATGAGCAACTGGAGCTCGTCATTATCGACCCGGCCAATTACCCGGAAGCCATCGGCCAGGTCGTGGGTCGCATGCAAGCCCTGCATGGTCGCGTACCGGTGATTGGCCTGAGCCAGTCCGTCAGTGACCTGCAAATCGAGGAGGCGATTAGTGAAGGTGCGGTAGACCTGGTGTCTACGGCAACCAAAAACCGGCTGCAAGCCGTTTTGCTGCGCGAATTGCGCAACCTGCGAATCGAACGGGCCTTCAATACCAGCGTCACCTCATCCAACGAATACCGCCGGCGTTTGCAGGACTTCATGGATGCGGCGTCTTTTGCCGTCGCCGATATCCAGGAAGGCATCGTGACCAACTGCAACGATGCCTGGCTGAGACTGTTCGGTTACGAGACGACGGACGATGTCATCGGGTTACCGATCATGGACAGCTTCGCCAGCAGCAGCCAGACGGCGGTCAAGGGCGCCCTCACCGCATCGATGAAAGGCAAGTGGCAGGAAGGCGACAAGCTGGAAGCAAAGATTAATGGCGCCCGCCAGTCGGTCATTGACGTTGCGCTGGAATTCTCGCTGCTGTCGGACAAGATGGAACAGTTCGTGCAGATCAAGATCGTGCCGACCGAACGCGAACAGGAAGAGCCGGTACTGCAGGCCCAGAGAGCGCTGCAACTCGATCCTACAACCTACCTGCTGCACCGGGCCGCCTTTCTCGAGCAACTCGGCGAGCGCCTTCTGCAAAAGCCCGATTCAGGCATCCACCTGCTCGCTTTCATCAAGCCGGATCGCTACCAGGACGTGCAGAAGTCCGTGGGCATTCTGCAATCAGAGCAGATTCTCGGCCAGTTCGCCGACGTCATTCGCGGCCAACTGGAGCAGGACGATTTCGCGGGACGATTTGAGGGCACCTCTATAATGGCGCTCATCGAACGTGGCAGCGAACGCGACGCGACACGCTGGGCCGAGCGCCTGGTGGAAAAAGTCGAGAAGCAGGTTTTCGAAGCTGGCGGCAACTCGACACAGATGAGCTGTTCAATCGGCATCTGCCCGCACAGCGGCATCTATTCCACGATCGACGAGCTCGTGACAGCCGTCGTGGAAGCCTATGACAAGGCCGTCGGCAGCGGTGGCAATACCGTGTTTCTTAATAATGAAGTGGACAACGACACCAAGATTCGCCAGTACGACGAAATCTGGGTACGACACATCAA
>DATCZF010000051.1:0-5779 GCA_036526055.1 Woeseiaceae bacterium | reverse complement strand
GCGCTGCCGATAGAGCATTACCCGTCGGCACTTACGCGGCGACCGCCGCGGCAACCGACGACTTGAAGAAATGACGTCTATTCATGACTTTGTTCCCCCGTAAGTCATTGATCTGAAAATCAGCCTCGGCTGCCTGGTCCTTCTGCGGCGTGACAGCACCCAAGACCATTGCGGCCAGGACTTTTCCCCCTGCGGACAACCTTACCCAAAGTTTTGGCCAATCACCAACTACGGCCGCTACCCATGCGGCCGGCAGCGCAACAGGCTCAGGGTTTCGCCAGCAGGTCCAGCGCCGCCAGTGTCATCGCTTCGACACCCGCCGTAACGGACGGGCGCGGCGCAATCTTGAAAATTGGTGAATGGTGCGCCGGTACTGCCGGACCGCCCGCTGCCTCGGCGTCAAAGTCAGCCTGGGGCGTTCCACCCACACGGAAATAGACGCTCGGTATTGGCGGATCCAGCTGCACCAGGTAAGGAAAGTCTTCGCCCCCCATATCCGTCTGCTCATATGGCATGAAAGCGTCGGGGCCCATCCCGGCCTCCATTGCAGCACGGACCCGCTTTGCGAGGTCGTGATCGTTGACCGTTGTCGGCGCACTGCCGCTTTCGACGATCATGCGTGGCAACTTGTCTTCGGGCATGCCCGCTGTCCGGCCGACATTCTCGACAACTCGTCGAATACTCCTGACCAGCATGTCATGGGTGTCCTGGTCGTTAGCCCGCACCGTCAGCTCCAGAACCGCCTCATCGGAAATAATGTTGGGCGCTGAGCCTGCATGAAACGAACCGACGGTGATCAGGGCAGGGACTAACGGCGAGACCTCTCGAGTAACAACAGTCTGCAGGGCCATCACTATCTGTGCGCCGATGACGATCGGGTCTTTCCCTTTGTGGGGAGCCGCCCCGTGGGTTCCGACTCCGGGAATAATGACCTTGATCATGTCGACGCTCGAATACATAAGCCCGCCGCGGAAAGCGATTTTTCCTGCCGGCGTGACGGAATTGACGTGCAGGGCCAGGGCATAGTCGGGCCTGCCGAGCCTCTCGTAGACGCCGTCCTGAACCATTTTCAAAGCGCCGTCACCGCCTTCCTCCGCGGGTTGGCCGAGTAGCATCAGCGTGCCTTGCCATTGGTCACGACGGGCCGCCATCTGGTGGGCAACGCCAACCAGCGTTGTCATGTGCATGTCATGCCCGCAGGCATGCATCACCGGTTCCTCGATGCCGTCGAGATTGACCTGCCGCCTGCTGGACGCATAGGGCAGACCCGATTTTTCCGGTATCGGCAGGCCGTCCATATCGGCCCGAATCATCAGCGTTGGGCCCTCGCCGTTGCGCATCACACCGACGAGGCCGGTTGTCGCAATGTTGCGCGTAACACTAAAGCCTGCTGCTTCCAGCTCGGTTGCCAGCCTCTCAGCCGTGTCGAACTCCTGCAGCGATAATTCCGGGTTGGCGTGAAACCATTGAAACAGACCGTCGAGGTTTTCGTCGTAGTCCTTGGCAATTGATTCGGCCAGCCCGCTGGCATACGCGCCCGGCACCAACAACAGGAAGCAGCTCGCCGCAACCAGGCGGCGGAAATCTGTGCATATGATGTTCATTTATCTCCCTCGTTCAGCTCGGGCCTGGGTTTCACAGGGTTTGCGAACAATTTATGGATGCTGTTGGCGATCGTCAACTGAATTCGCAGAATGTATCGCGCGGGCCTAGAAGCGAAACGTATAACTGATCTTGGCCACGAGTTCCTGTCCGACAGAACGGAACCGGCTGCCGGGAATGCGCTCTTCGAAGTCACGGTTCAGAACGAGCAATGCCTGCTGCCCGGCCCTGGGGACCCAGCGCAGAATACTGTTCAAGCCGATCGAATTGGAATCATTGTCGTACTGGATATAGTTTTCCCAGGACCAGCTGCGTGAAAAGATCAGATCAGCTCTTACGGATGCAAGCCGTGTGATAAAACGTCCTTCCGGCAATTCGACATCGTAAACGTCCAATCCTGCCTGGAATTTAAAGTGAATGGACGGGCGCCAGGTGAGCAGGGTGCCGACACTGCCTTGAGTGCCGGAGTAAAAGTCGCCGTCACAGGCGTAGGTGTCGCCGGATACCTTGCGATGTCCGCCAATGTCCAGTTTGACGCAATATTGGTTAAACGAATAGTCGCCAACCGGCACGAATATGCCGGAAGAAATTTCAAACGGCTCGAGCAGGCTCTCCTTGTTCGTGATCAGGTGAAACTGCAGCTTGTCATTGCTGTGATTGGTGAGTTCCAGAAGGCGCCAGTTCAGAACTTGTGAGTCGAGTCCGCCATGCAGATGTTCGATCCGTTCACCCTCAAGGCCGGTATACACGGAGCGCAGATATCGATTGTCGAGATGGTGCGTGTAGGCAGCCTCGAGCGTGTAATCCCGCACGTCCACACGGTTTACAAAACCAAGTGCCGGATAGAAGTTCTCCTGCAACTCCTTGGCGCCAAGCATCCAGCGAAAGCCGGTGGCATTGGGTGCCGCAAAATTGATACCCCAGGCGGCGTCATCACCATCAATGCCATCCGTATCAGAACGCTGGTACCATGCGGAAGCGGTTACGCTGCCATTTTTCGTTTGCGAATTGACGTAACGAAAATCAACTCCATAAACGGTATTGTCGATCGTGGAAGTTGGATCGCCGTGCGTCACGATGGCGCCAACAGTCGATTCGTCCAGAACATTGGCGGCAATCCTGGTCACGAGCAGGTTTGCACTACCCTCAGATTCGAAGCGGTCCTGGTTGATGTTGATAAGCCCGATGTTCCAGCGGCCGACACGACCCGTAAGTTTGATGCCGGCATTGATGTCGACAACTTCACCGTCACTTCCCAGGCCCATGCGCCGGGAGAAATACGGCCGCCCGCTTTCACCTTCCGCGCGGCTGAACGTGGTGTGCCAGTTTTCACCGCCAATATCTCCGAATTCGAAAATATCGCTTTCCTGGAGAAAAAAGCCTCTGCGCTCCGGGTAGAAAACGTCGAATCGGGTCAGGTTAACCTGGCGTGCGTCGACCTCGGTACCGGAAAAGTCCGTATTGAAGGTCAGCGCGCCGGTCAGCGCCGGCGTTATACGGTAAAAAATATCTGCTGAGGGTTCGAACGACTGCTCACCGGTATTCGAGCCGAAGTCGTGAAAATCCGCAAGTCGAAGACCAGGAATAATGTCCAGCCCGATACCTTGCTCAGCGCCACTCATTCCAGTGATTATGCCGGAGGTCGCCGGCGTCTGGTCGCGGTTGTAGGATACCCAGCCAAGCCGTTCGTTCCGACGGCCGATGTAACGCGTAAAGTTGATGCCCCAGACATCATTATCCGGATCAAATGACAGGGTTTTGAAGGGGATTTCCAGCTCTGCGATCCAGCCCTCATCAGTTTGCAACGCGGCGCCGTTCCAGATGCCATTCCACTGCCAGTTCTGGTTGCTTACATTGGAAAATAACGCTTCGTTGCGGACACCATTCGGATTCAGGTCGAAGACGTAACCAGTGCGCTTGTTGTTAAATGGATCCAGCACGACCGAAAGGCTGTCCTCACCGCGCGCCCAGTCGCCCTGTCGCAAGGACAGGGCGGAAATCTTGTCCGGTTCGCGATCACGAAACTGACCCGCAATGTACAGAGCGTCCTTCGTTCGAATGACATAAATGCGCGACGCCTCGGAGGCCGGGGCGTATTCATTCGGGTCGACCATGTGCAGGTCTTCGATGATGTGGGCCTCACCCCAGATGGCGTCATCCAGCACACCGTCAAGTACCGGCGCCTCATCGACGACCACGGCACCAAATGCCTTGCCATCCAGAGCGAGGGACTCCGCCGTTAATGCGGTGACAGGGAGGGCGAGGAAGAGTGCGCCGAACCCGACTAAAGAACTCTGCAAGTTGTGCGCTCCGATATGTAACGCAAGGCTAATGCAAACACGCATTAGCGGTTATGACAAGCACCAATTGTAACCAAAAAGTGGATAACCAATTGCCCTAATAGGGGCTGCAGTGGCAGTGATCACTGCACATTTTTTCCTCCCGAGGCCGGCACTGAGGTGGTATCGTCTGGCAGGGAGCCGAAAATGAATCAACGACAATCCGGCAAGCTGGTTCGAGATATCGGGTTTTACGGTGTTGCGTTCCTGGTACTGAACGGCATGATTGGCGCGGGAATCTTCGCGTTGCCATCGCGCATTGCGGCCAATGCCGGGGTCTTGAGTCCCTGGCTTTTCCTTGTGGTGGGCGCGTTGTTCATCCTCCTGGTGCTGTCGTTTGCCGAGCTCAGCAGCTACTTCAGGGATACCGGCGGACAGGTTCTTTACGTTAATTTTGCTTTCGGCCGGGCAGCCGGTTTCAGTACCGGCTGGCTGCTTTACCTCAGCAAGATCATGGCTTTTGCAGCGAATACCAATGTCATGGTGAACTACCTGGCATTATTGGTCCCATCGGTCGGTAGCGGTGCTGGGCGGGTAGCGCTGATCGCCGCGTTTTGCGGATTGCTGACACTCAGTAACGTTCTCGGTGTCAAAGACGGCGTGCGCACGATGGCAGTGATGACCGTCTTCAAGCTCGCGCCCTTGCTGCTGCTCGTGATACTGGGCCTGAAGTACGTAAACGGTGACGTATTGATACCGGCGGATTTTCCGGTTATCGAGCAATTCGGGGCGACGATACTGTTGATTGTCTATGCGTTTGTTGGATTCGAATCGTCGCTGGTGACGGCAGGTGAAACGGCGAATCCGCGGCGTAACATTCCGAGGGCCCTGGTATTGACGATTATTGTCACTGCCGTCTTCTACTTCCTGATAACCCTGGTCTACCTGGCGGTACTGCCTGAGGGCGGAAGCGACAAAGCGACGCTGGTAGATCTCGGGCGGGAATTGGCAGGATACTGGGGTGCCCTGGCCATTACCCTTGCAGCCGTGTTCTCGGTAGCATCCAACCTTTCGGTATCCGTGATTACTACTCCCAGACTGACGCTTTCCATGGCCGAGCACCACACTCTGCCGGCGTGGTTTGCCAGAATTCATGACCGCTTTGGTACACCGCACCATTCAATCATCTTCTACGGCATTGTCGTCTTCATATTTGCCGCTACGGGTTCGTTTGTCTTCCTGGCTATCGCGGCGTCGCTGTCGCGACTGCTTACGTATCTCGCCTGCGTCATTGCATTGCCGGTTGTGCGGCGAAAAAGTGATGCGGATATGGCCGCTCGTGCATTCCGCATGCCGGGCGGGTACACGATCCCCCTGATCGGTGCGCTGATCTGTATCTGGATGATTGCGCAAGCCAGGCTTGAGTCCTGGTTGATGGTGGCTGCGCTTCTTGTCGTGGGCCTGGTGTTGTTCGGCGTGGAACGACTGATACTCAAATCGGAAGACGCGGACAGGTCGCTGCCGGGGTAATCGACAAAAAACAGCCTTCACCCGCTGCCGGGCGAAGGCTGTCGAATCTACTCTCGACTAGTTGGCAGGCCGTGCAGCGTAGATTGTGGCAACGGCCTCAATCATCGTGTCCGAATACGGCAACGCCATTTTGTGCATCATCGAACTTTCGCGACGATCATCCCGGTATGCCCGTAATGAGCGCGACAGGTATTCGATGTCCTGACCGTTGATTTTCGGCACCGACAGCGCCGAATGGTCAACTTCGATGCCGTGACATCGGTCGCACATGTCAATCAGTTGCTGTGCACTGACATTGCCAAGTTCTGCGGGTCGAGATACCTGTACCGAGTAGAAGGCGGCGATATTTGCGATCTCTTCGTCAGTAC
>DATCZF010000050.1:0-9250 GCA_036526055.1 Woeseiaceae bacterium | reverse complement strand
AGCCGCCTGCTGATGCGGGCCATGGGGCACAGGTCGGCGGAAGCAAAAATTGCAGCGCTGATCTTGCTGCTGGTACCGAAGTCGCAGCGCGGCAGCACGGAATTCAGCCTGCCGTTCTCGCGCCGCGAGGTAGCCAGCATGCTGAACCTGAGCGAGGAGACGGTATGCCGTGTCATGGCAAGGCTCAGGAGAGACAAGGTCATTCAGTCCCGCCGCGGCTACATCCAGATCGACAACCTCGAACACCTGCGGCTGCTGGACGCCGCCCCTGTCACGGTATCGATGTAAGCAGCGCCGCCTACAGGCGATCCTTGAGCGAGTAATACAGCATGCCGAGCACCATGCCCGGGTAGCGCAGCAACGTGCCGCCGGGAAAGGTGTGTATCGGCAGGCTGGAAAAGACGTCGAAGCGCTCCGCCGTGCCGCTGATGGCCTCGGCAATCACCTTGCCCGAAAAGATCGATGTCGATACGCCATGCCCCGAGTACCCCTGGGCAAAGAACAGGTTGGGCTGCAGCCGGCCGAGGTGCGGCAGGCGGTTCACCGTGACGGCGAGCGTGCCGCCCCAGGCATAGTCGATCGCGACATTCTCCAGCTGCGGGAACAGCCGCAGCATGTAAGGCCTTACGAAGCCCGCGATGTCGGCCGGAAAACCGCGACGGTAGTTCTCGCCGCCGCCAAACAGCAGGCGATGGTCGGCGGAGAGCCGAAAGTAATCGACGACGAAGCGGCTGTCGTGCACACCGATACGTTTTGAGATCAGCGCTTTTGCACGCTCTTCGCCGAGCGGTTCGGTCGCGACCATGAAATTGTTGATCGGCATGATCTTGCCGTTGACGCGCGGCTCGAGCTTGTCGAGGTAGCCGTTGCAGGCGAGGACGACAAACTTCGCCCTGACGGAGCCTTCCGCGGTCGTGACCGTTGCCGGGTCGGCCTGGGTGTAGCCGGTGACGCGGGAGCGTTCGTAAATGCGCACGCCCGCCGCGCTCGCGGCGCGGGCCAGGCCGAGCACAAAATTCAGCGGGTGCAGGTGGGCGGCTTCCTCGTCGAAAAAACCCTCGAGAAAGGTATCCGTCGCGACCAGCTCGCGCGTTTCTTCGCGGTTGAGCGCGCGCGTGTGCGGGTAGTCGTAACGCTCCGCCAGCGCCTCGGCGAGCTCCTGCGCCCAGCCCGCGTAACTGCTCTTATGAATGCCGACCAGCTGGCCTTTTTGCAGGTCGCAGGGAATATCGTGTTTAGCCACCCGGTCGCGAATTTCCTGCTTGGCGTCTTCGGAGAAGCGCCAGAACTCGCGCGAGCGCTCATAGCCGACGAGCGCTTCCATTTCCAGCGGGTCCTTGCGCTGGCCGCTGCCGATGAGCCCGCCGTTACGTCCCGAGGCGCCGAAGCCGATCTTCACACCCTCGAGCAGCACGACATCGAAACCACGCTCGGCCAGGTTGAGTGCCGCCGAGAGCCCGGTGAAGCCGCCGCCGATGACGCACACGTCGGCGCGTTCCTCGCCTCGCAGCTGCGGACGATCCCCGAGGCCGATCGCGGTGGCGAAGTAATAGGAGCCCGGGTAGTCGTTCGAGTTGGCCGGGCGCGAGCTGAGTGTCTGCGTCATAGGTCTTACTTGCGTCAAGGGTCCAGGATGCGGCGGTGACGTACAGGCCTCGCCGGCAAATTGAGGGCAAACTCTAGCAGGTCTCGACAGTGGCGTGCAGCCCGGCGTTATGATCTGGAATGCTGCACGGCGTCGCCGGCAGGGTATGCTAGAGTCGATGCCAATAACAAAGGGGGCGAGGGTGCGTTAATGGACATCTACGTAGCCGGGGTGGTGATCAGCCTGCTGGTCTACATCCTGGTGGGCAATTACGCCGGCCGCAAGGTCAAGCATCTCGAAGATTATTTCGTCGCCGGCCGCCAGGCGCCGACGCTCCTGATCGTCGGCACCCTCGTCGCCAGTTTCAACAGCACCGGTATTTTTCTTGGCGAAGCCGGCATGGCCTACTCGGGCTACGTGGGTTACTTCATTCTCGGCCTTCCCCTCACCTCCATCGGCTATGCTCTCGGCGCCGTGTTTTTCGGCCGCTACCTGAGGCGCAGCCGGGTCATCACCGTCGCCGAGTTTATGGGCCGGCGTTTTTTCAGCCAGCGGGTGCGCACGGTGGCAGGCGTCACGCTGATCCTCGGCCTCGGCGGTTACCTGATGGTGGTGACGCATGGCGTGGCGCTGGTGCTCGGCCAGATCACCGGGCTGCCGCACTGGGCGGCGCTGGTGGTGGCCTGGGCCAGTTACACGTTCTTCACCTTTTACTCGGGCTCGCGCGGCGTCGTCATTACCGACACGATCATGTTCCTGCTGTTTTCGGTCATGGCCGGTGTCGCGCTCTATTACATCTTCAGTTACGCGGGCGGCTGGTTCGAATCGGTGGCCGGGCTCGCCACGCTGGACGGCAAGCCCGACATTCTTTCCTGGCACGGCACGCTCGGCCCGGACGAGGAGTGGAGCAACCCCTGGGAAGCGTTCGTCTGGGGGTCCACGCTGTCGCTGGCCTGGGGGTTTGCCGCGGCGGTCAGCCCGTGGCAGTCAAGCCGCTTCCTGATGGCGAAAAACGAGCACGTGGTCATGCGCTCGGCCTGTTACGCCACCATTGCGCTGATCCTGCTGCAACACATCGTTTACTACGCCGGCGGCGCGATCAATCTCGGCAACCCGGGCATCGAGGATTCCGACCAGGCGATGCTGTGGGCCGCGTTCAACATGATGCCGGCGCTCGCCGGCTCGGTGTTGCTGGCTGGCATCCTGGCCGCGGGGCTCTCGTCCGCATCGACCTTCCTGTCGCTGGTGGGATTCAGCATTACCAACGACATCATCAAGATGCGCCAACGCAGCGACCGGCAGATGCTGACGATCAGCCGTTACACGATGATCGTCGTCGGCGTGATTGCGCTGGTCGTGGCGCTCGTAACACCGCCCAACATCTTCTGGATCACCTGGTCGGTCGGCACCATTTTTGCCTCGTCCTGGGGACCGGCCGCGTTGCTCAGCGTGTGGTCGGACCGCATCACGGCAAACGCCGCGTTCTGGGGCATCCTCAGCGGTTTCTTCGGTAACGCCGGCAGCGCCATGCTCGATGTCTGGGGCTACATCAACCTGCCCGCTTATCTCGATCCGGTCCTGGTCGGTGCGGTCATCAGCATCGTCGTGATCCTGGTCGTCTCGCGCTTCGGCGAGGTCAGCGAAGCCGAGCGTCAGTTACGCCGCGAACTGCACGTGGTGCCGCCCGAGGAGATCGACGCAGCCGCCACCCGCCGCACGCTGGTTACGCCGAAGCTGCTGGTGGCCTATGGTCTTATCGGTCCTTTCCTGATGCTCACCCTGTTCGTGCGTCCCTACCACAAGGCCACGGGTCTGCTGGAGGAAGGACAGTGGCTCAATTTCAATACCGGTGAAACGGTGCTCGCGTTCTGTGCCGGTGTCGTCCTGGTGATCACCGGGCTGATTACGCACGCCGCGATCAAGAAATCCTATACTCCCGATCGACATTTGCCGTCGTAAGGAGACCATGACAATCGAGATGACTGTGCACCTGGAGGATGCCAAGTAATGACAAAGTTGATTCTCAACGGCAAGGAAACCGAAATCAGAACGGACGCTGAGACGCCGCTGTTGTGGGCGCTGCGTGACGAACTCGGGTTGACCGGCACCAAGTACGGTTGCGGCATCGGCGCCTGCGGTGCCTGCACCGTGCACGTCGATGGCCGGCCGGCGCGTTCCTGCCGAACGCCGGTTGCAGCCGTTGCCGGCAAGACAGTGACGACCATCGAGGGCCTGGGCGAGAACGGGCTGCACCCGGTGCAGCAGGCCTGGATCGATGAAAACGTGCCGCAGTGCGGCTACTGCCAGTCGGGCCAGCTGATGAGCGCCGCGGCATTGCTGGCGACCAACCCGAAGCCGAGCGACAAGGACATCGATGTCGCCATGGCTGGCAACCTTTGCCGCTGCGGCACCTACCCGCGAATTCGAAAAGCGATTCATGTCGCGGCCGGCAAGGGGAGCGAGGAATGAGCGTCCTCAAACTCTCCCGCCGCGATGTGCTGAAAGCCACCGGCGCTGCCGGCGGGCTGTTGACGCTCGGCATCATCCTGCCGGGTTGCGAGTCGAAACGGGGCGCGTCGAGCACGGCCAGCTTTACGCCGAACGTCTTCGTCGATTTTCACGCGGACGGCGATGTCGTCATTACGGTCAGCCGCAGCGAGATGGGGCAGGGCGTGCGCACCAGCCTGCCACGCATCGTCGCCGACGAGCTCGAAGCCGACCTCGCACGGGTCACGCTGAAGCAGGCGATCGGCGACCCGGCGTATGGCGACCAGAACACCGACGGTTCAAAAAGCGTGCGCCTGATGTTTACGCCATTGCGCGAGGCGGGCGCTACTGCGCGCATGTTGCTCGAGCAGGCGGCGGCGGATCACTGGGGCGTCGGTCTCGAGGATGTTCGAGCCGCCAACCACGGCGTCGAGCACACTGCCTCGGGCAGGCGGCTCGATTACGCCGAACTGATCGCTGCAGCGGCGGCGCTGCCACTGCCGGAAAGCGTGACGCTCAAGGCGCCGGGCGATTTTCGCTATATCGGCAAAAGCGCTGCCGGCATCGATCGCGAAGCGATGGTGACCGGCAAGGCGGTATACGGTTACGACGTCGCGATACCCGGCATGCTCTACGCCTGCATAGCCCGCGCGCCGGTCTTCGACGCGCGCATCAAAGACGTTGACAGAAGCGCCGCTAAAGCCGTCACCGGCGTCAGCGGTTTTGCCCGGATTCCGTTCTCGCCGCACACGCGCGAGTTTCGGCCCGAGGAAGGCGTCGCCGTGCTCGCCGACAGCAGTTATGCCGCGATGCGCGGCCGGGACGCCCTGGTCATCGACTGGGATCTCGGCAAAAACGCTGACTACGAGACAGCTGCTTACCGGCAGGAGCTCCTGGCCAGCGTCAAAAATGCCGGAACAGCCCACCTTGCACGCGGCGACGTCGCCGCGGCGTTAAAAAGCGAGGGCAAACTGGTCGAGGCGACCTACGAAACGCCGATGCTGGCGCACGCACCAATGGAGCCGCCGGTCGCGACCGCCTGGGTAAAGAACAACGGTGATTGCGTGCTGTGGGTGCCCGCGCAGGATTCCCAGGATGTGCAGCGCCTGGTTGCGGAGTGGCTGGAGATCGAGCCCGAGCGCGTGACGGTGAACGTCACCTTCCTGGGCGGCGGCTTCGGCCGCAAGTCGCAGTTCGATTTCATTCTCGAGGCGGTCGAGGTGTCGCGCCAGGCCGGTGTGCCGGTAAAGCTCCTGTGGACGCGCGAGGACGATATTCGCCACTGCTATTTTCATGCCGAAGCGATCCAGGCAATGACGGCGCGGCTTGGCGCAGACGGCCTGCCGGTGGCCTGGCGAATGCGTTCTGCTTATCCGTCGATCGACTGGATGTGGGAGCCCGGTCTCGACGAGCCGATGCCCTGGGAACTCGGCATGGGGCTCACCAACATGCCCTTCGATGTGCCGAACGTCAGCGTCGAGGGTTGCAAGGCGCGCATTCCGATCCGCATCGGCTGGCTGCGCTCGGTGTGCAACGTCTGGCATGCGTTCGCAATCAACAGCTTCGTCGACGAGATGGCAGATGCGGCGGGCGAGGACCCGCTGGCCTACCGGCTGCGGCTGCTCGGCGAGGACCGCCTGTTCGATGCGCCGAACGAACCGCGTGACGCGATCGAATCGTTCAACGGCATGTGGGTGGACACCGGCCGCTACCGGCGCGTGCTGCAATTTGTCGCCGAACGAACCGCATGGGGCAAGCCCCTGCCGGACGGACACTTCCGTGGCATCGCCGTGCACAACAGTTTTTACAGTTACACGGCGACCGTCGTCGAAATCGCGCTCAAGGATGACGGCGGCTTTGAGGTCGTCAGCGTAGACACCGCGGTTGACTGCGGCCGCATCGTCAATCCCGAGGGGGTGATTGCGCAGGTCGAGGGGGCAACGATTTTCGGCCTGAGCCTGGCGCTTTACGGTGAGCTGACGGCGAAGGACGGCAAGGTCGAACAGAGCAACTTTGCGGACTACCGCATCATGCGCATCCACGAGCAGCCGGGTGTCATTCGCGCCCATCTCGTGGAGAGCGATGAACCGCCGAGCGGCATCGGCGAACCGCCGACGCCGATCATCGCGCCGGCCCTCGCGGCAGCGCTGCATGCGGCGAGCGGCAAGCGCTTTCGGGCCATGCCGTTTTCAAAAGCGTGGCGGGAGCTGAGTAAGCCCGCTGCCTGACGGGTACGCGCAAATAAGAAAGGGCGAGCCGGTTAAGGCTCGCCCTTTTCATGACAAACGACTGCTTATTCGGCTGCGGTGGGTGCCGAGGCGCTCGCCTTAACGACCCAGTTACCGTCGACTTTCTGCCAGATATGCATGCTCCAGTGCGGGTTTTCACCGCCGGAGCTGTGCACCATCACGGCAACATCCTTGCTCAGGAAATCGACCTGGTAGTCGCCCGCCACATAAGGACCCTCGGCCGGCTCTTCCTGCGAAGCAAGCATCTCTGCCTTGCCCGACTTTCCATCGACGCTAATAACCACTACATCGTCCGCGATCATCGCATCGATGTCCGCGCCGCTGGTCGCTTCGCCCCACGCCTTGTCCATGGCGATCAGTTTGTCGGCCCCATGGTCGCCATGCGAATCGGCATATACGAACGACGCCGCCACTAGCAAGCCCGCAGCCACTACTGCGGTTTTCAATAATTTCATGTCATCCCCCTTGATCCAGAAAAGCTGTCCAAACAGACAGGCCAGCCAGCATAGTCTTTTGCCGACGGGAATGCCCGGTCTTTTTTGTGCTATCGCGCCAGCGTGTGCAACTCGCGCGGTGCCGCCGGCACGCGCTACACTCCAACCTCGTTTCTCGAGGAGGCAGGGCGATGGCGTTATTGCGACGGTTGGGGCTGAGTGGTTTGGCGGGTTTCATCATTGCTGCGCTATTGGCGGCCTGTACACCCGCCGAGCCCGAGAACGCGACGCTGGTGGTCAGCAACGCACGCGCGTGGACCGGCAACCCGGAGCAACCCTGGGCCGAAGCCGTGGCGAGCCGCAACGACGAAATCGTCGCGGTGGGCTCGAACGAGGAGATCGCCATGCTCGTGGGCGATGACACCGAGGTCATCGACGCCGAGGGCGGCATGCTCGTGCCCGGGTTCATCGACGCTCACGTGCATTTCCTGTCCGGTGGCAGCGGTCTTGCCTCGGTGCAACTGCGGGATGCGGCAACGCCCGAGGAATTCACGCGGCGCATCGGCGACTTCGCCACGACCATTCCGCCGGGCGAGTGGATCCTGGCCGGCACCTGGGATCACCAGAACTGGGGCGGCGAACTGCCGCGGCGCGACTGGATCGACGCCGTAACGCCGGCTAACCCGACCTGGCTGATGCGCCTCGACGGCCATATGGGGGTGGCAAACTCGCAGGCTCTGCAACTGGCCGGCATCGACGCGGATACGCCGGACGTTGCCGGTGGAGAGATCGTTCGCGACAACGAGGGCCGGCCAACCGGCGTCCTCAAGGACAACGCCATGCGGTTGCTGTTAGCGGCAATCCCGCAACCGTCGGAGGCGCAACTCGACCGCTACGCGCGTGCGGCAATGGACTATGTTGCGAGCAATGGCGTTACCAGCGCGCACGACATGTTTGCCGACGATTTCGACAGCTGGGTGAGCCTCGCGACTTATCGGCGCCTGCACCAGCGCGGCGAGTTGATCACGAGAATCTACTCGGTGATGCCGCTTCATGACTGGCAAAAAGTGGCGGTTGAGGTGGCACAAAACGGCCGCGGGGATGAGTGGCTGAAAACCGGCGCGCTCAAGGGCTTCATGGACGGTTCGCTTGGCTCGCATACTGCGGCTTTCCTCGAGCCCTTCACCGACACGCCGAATCAGAGCGGTTTCCTGATCAATACGCTCGAGGATATGCGCGCCTGGATCGGCGGTGCGGATGCCGCCGGCCTGCATGTCATGGTGCACGCGATCGGTGACAAGGCCATTCGTGACCTGCTTGACATCTATTACGACGTAGCAAAAGCGAACGGCGAACGCGATCGGCGTTTTCGCATGGAACATGCGCAGCATATTCATCCCGATGACGTCGAGCGCTTTGCGATTCAGGGCGTGATCGCCAGCATGCAGCCCTACCATGCAATCGACGACGGCCGCTGGGCGGATGATGTCATCGGCGCCGAGCGCTCACAGACCACGTACGCGTTTCATTCGCTGATCGAAAGCGGCGCGCATCTTGCCTTTGGCAGCGACTGGTACGTGGCGCCGGCAACGCCGCTGGAAGGCATCTACGCGGCGGTAACGCGGCGCACGCTGGATGACGCGAATCCTGATGGCTGGGTGCCCGAGCAGAAAATCACTGTCGAACAGGCACTGCGTGCTTACACGGTTGAAGGCGCCTATGCGTCGTTCGACGAAGACCGCAAGGGCATGCTCAAACCCGGCATGCTCGCCGACATGGTAATCATCGATCGCGACCTCACCGCGATTCCGCTCGAGGAAATTCGTGATGCGAGAGTGCGGAAGACGATTGTGGGTGGACGGGCAGTCTTTTCTGACGGGACATAAATCAAGTTCGGCAGCAGCGCACAACTCGCTGGCTATAATTAAGGAGTAAGAATAAGCATCGAGCCCACGTAGCGACCGGGGGGTTCCATGGGCTTGCGGTATACATCGACAATTGCTGCGGCGCTTCTGCTGGCTACGCAGTCTGGCTGTTCGCTCGGCCAATGGGATTCCACGGACTGGTTGAGCGAGCCCGAAATAGATGCCTATCTATACGGCATGACGCACAGCGTGCCTGATAACGAGTGGGTCGGTTACTCCGTTGACGACCTGATCGCGGCGCGCGGCGAACCCGACGGCATCTACCACGCCATTCCCCTGGGCGGCACCTTCGATCACGGCGTGCACATCGATTCCTACGTGTATGGCCTGTATGACCGGGGCCCCTGCGTCGATGCCTACGTCGTTGTCGAGGAAACCGGGCAAATCGTTCGCTATCACTGCCGGTAGTCACGGCAGCCGATTATTGTGCCGACAACCCCCTGCCTGTCGCGAGGTAGGTCGCGAAGCTGCCCAGCCAGTGACCGCCCGCATAATGCTCGCCGGTGACCGCTTCCAGCCCCGCCTCGCGGTGGGCGAGAGCCGCGGCATTGATGGCGCTCAAGCGACGGT
>DATCZF010000049.1:0-4052 GCA_036526055.1 Woeseiaceae bacterium | reverse complement strand
TTTGTTGTTTTTTTGTATGTGTTGTCCTTGTTGCTGTCGGTCGGCCGTTTTAAGTCCCTGCGCAAATGCCAATCGCTTGGGCATCCCTAAGAAGGCAAGAGCTGTGCCAACCCAGCCAAAAGTCTTTCCGTTTCATTCGCTTAAGGGAAAATTCATGCCATTGAGGCGACACAGCAAGCGGCCAATGTAAAAATTGCCGACGATTAGAATGAGACTAATTCCATTAATGCGGCTCTCGTGATCTTGATAAAGCACTGATTTAAAAAAGAAAAAACCCAAAACAGGGTGATTCGTAATTCAGCGCAGCATAATAAACAGGGTTTGTTGGCGCCTCGGTTCAGGGCGAAAGGGGCGTCAGCTGGCGAGCGGTATTGCGTTTTGTCAAATTACTCGACGTTTCTGATGGCTTCGATACGGTCCAGCAGTCCGCCAAGGCTAAAAAAGTGTCCGTTTCTTACCACAGCGACGAGTCTGATCATGCTGGCGGGGTCCTGCAGGGGATCTCCGTCGACCACCACGAGATCTGCCAGCGCACCGGGCTGGATACGGCCCAGGTCAGCTTGGTAACCGAGGGCCCTGGCGGCCGAGCTACCCGCACTGTGCAGGATTTTACCGGGCGCAAGCCCCGCTGCCTGCATCGCGAGAAACTCTGCGTGCAGCGCGAGACCTGCCGGCAGCCCATTCGAATAGCTTGCCAGGATTAGATCCGATTGCGCCGAGCCAATTTCCGGCAGCCCAGGGAAACGCGTGTTGATTGCGATGTTCTCTGGCAACCAGCGTGACTGGCGTGACTGCAACAGGTTTGTCAGCCCCGGCGTGCCGCCATCTGCCATGCCGGACAGGACGCCCGAACCCGCCAGGCCGCTCGCGACCTGCAAGTCCTGGTAGAGTCGCCCGGATCGAGATCGCGGTATCGACTCGATGCCGAGCAGCAGGTCTGCATGATGCAATGGCGCAGCTTGCCAGCTGTCGACGAGTAACGGCAATCCGCTCTGGCGCCACTGCGCAATGCTTTCCAGTTGTCCGTTATTCGCTGTCGCCAGCCCCGGAATGCGGACCATGACGAGGTCTTCCGGAAGCGAGTCGGGCATGACGTCGGTCGCCAGGGCCGTGCGCAATATTCGCGGCCCCGGGTGGGCCGAAGATTGCCATGCATCCAGCGGGTAATTCTCCACACTGTCGGCGGCAACGAGTGTCGTGACGCCAAAGCTCAGCAGCAACGGCCCCGCGATATTGGCGGGCAGACTTTGCAGCCTGGCATAGCTGTCGATCAGTCCGGGCAGCACGGTAACGTTCCCCAGGTCGAGGACAGTCACTCCCGGCCAGTCCTGCCGCGGCACTACCGCTTTGATTCGACCGTCTTGAAGGTGTATGTCGTAATCGGCCTGGTAATCGTCGCTTACTCCGTCGAAGACCCGCCGGGCACGGATTACCAGCGGCAGGGTTGCAGCATTGTCGACGCTCAAGTGCCGGGTCCGATGTTGTGTCGATGCGTTGTCCGCGCCATTACCGATTCGGGCGCGAAACGGCACTCTCGTCGGCAGCCGCGCGTCAAAGTTTCTTTGCTTGATAATGCCGTCCGCGGCGTAATAGAAGCGGCTGCGGTTTTGCCAGGTCACCGGGCCTGCAAACAGATCTTCTCCCGCAGAATAGTCTCGCAGCAACGGCGGGTCAGACATGATTGCCATGCGCAGGCTCGCGCTGTTTTCTTCCTGCTGCTGGTAAATGAGCAGCGTATTATCCGGTCGCCACGATGGCACGCTCAACGGGTTGTTCGCGCTGACCAGGAGCGAGTCGATGCCGTTGTTGCGCACGACGATGGACCAGCCGTCATCCTTTTGCCTGACATAGGCAAGCATCGATCCATCCGCAGACCATGCGGGGTCGGTTTCATTGCCTGGGTAGTTGGTCAGCTGTCGCTCGATGCCGGTTTCGATGTCATGTTCCCAGAGATCGAGCCCGCTCTCGCCACGGCCCGAAACGAAGACAATTTTCGTGCCTGACGGATGCCAGTGGCCATCCTGGTCGTAATTGCCGGCATTGCTCAGGCGCCGACTGGTGCCCGACTCCATGTCGAGCAGCCACAATTGTCCGTGCCCGGCGTCTATGGCCTGAAACAGGATTGCCCGGCCGTCGGGAGACCAGCGAGGTTCTGCTACGGCACCGGGAAGAGCAGGCTGGCTGACGGCGTCACCACCCCGCGCGGGACTGATCCACAAGCGTTGCAGCAGATCAATCGCAAGGCGGCCGTCCGCGGTTGATACGTCAACGTGGAAGTTGGTGCCTTCGGTCAAGCTGACCTCGGTGGCGTGAGCGGTCCCGCCCAGCAATGAGGCGCCAGCGACGAGCGCGAGCCACGGCCTAGTTGCCACGCGTGACCCGCAGGCTCATCAATTGGTCATCCTCGACTGCATAGGAAACCAGCATCGGTTGACAACAGACCTGGCAATCCTCGGTATATTCCTGGCCGCCGGCAGAGAGGTCGATCGCGATTTCGATGCGTTCGCCACAAAAGGGACAACTGACCGGCCTCTCGGCAATCCACTCGCTCATCGATTATTCAGCCAGTGCGCTCAGGGCTGCAATCGGGTCGATGCCCATGCCTGGCAGACGAACGTATTTTCGGATTCTCGAACTATCGTTCGCGTCCATCGCGCCCGATCGTGGACGCGACTTGTTCCCTCAACCCAGAGTTCGACCTCGGTTGCCCAGACGCGATAGCCGCCCCAGTGCGGTGGCCGCGGAATGGCGCGCAATTTTCCTTTAGCCAGTGATGCAAGGTCAGGCGCCAGGGCAAAACCGAGCTTGAGGGCACGTTCCCTCACCTGGTTGAGCAACGCGCGCCGCGATTTGAGTGGCTGACTCTGGTCGCTGCCCCAGGCTCCCAGCTGACTGCGCCAGTCGCGCGAAGCGAAATACTCGTCGCTTTCCTCTTCCGGGCAACGGACCGCGACACCATCAATTCTTGCCTGCAGTCCCAGGCTGTCCCAGTGAAACAGGAGCCCGACTCGCGGGTTGGCCGCAATCTCGTTGGCCTTGCGTGATTTGTAATTCGTGTAAAAGACCGCAAAACCGGGGTCTGCGACCAATTCTTTACAGAGCACGATTCGTGCGGTTGCCTGTGCATTTTCGCCGACCGTTGCGAGGCTCATTGCATTTGGGTTTCGCTGCACTTCGTTTTGCGTTGCGTATTGCAGCCAGTCCTGCAAAACATTCAGGGGATTCTCTGGCAGCGTTGCAGGTAGGCTTTTGACTGACATGGTTTTGCCTGTTCGTTAGAAACTGTGTGAATTAAAGCCGGGTTGGTCGCTGCGCGCAACTGTGCATATTGCTGGTTTATCAACCGACGAACGTACCACCGGCGCGACGCGGATCTGCGGCGACCTCAAAACCGGACTGTCGATCAAAGACAGCAGCTGCCACGCCGCCGAAGAACATGCCAATGTCTTCGTATTTGCGCAGCTGCCAATCCAGCGGGGGCAATGAGACCCCGGGTTCGACCGATACGCGCGGCGCGTCCGACACAAAGTCGAGATGCAAACGCGGATGACGGACTGCCGTGTCGAGTCCCATGCCGCATTGAATATAGTTGACGAAAAACTGGTGAAGGGCGGTCGTGATGCGATCGGCGCCTGGAGAACCCGCAGCCATGACTGCGCCGTTATTGCGCGCGGTTGTGGGCGCCATGTTTGATGGCAGGCGAATTCCCGGTGGACCCGCGAGCAAACCGGCGGCATTCAATTCCAGCTCGCCGATACAATTATTCAGCCAGATTCCTGTGCCGGGCGCCATTTCGCCCGAGCCATAACCCGCGGATGCAGTGATGGCACACGCAAGGCCCGACTCGTCGACAGCCGATGTATGCACGGTGGAGGCCGATGACCAGCGGCTGAGCAGCAGGC
The DNA here is from genome assembly GCA_036526055.1 of Woeseiaceae bacterium. GTDB lineage: Bacteria > Pseudomonadota > Gammaproteobacteria > Steroidobacterales > Woeseiaceae > JAHEFE01. The sequence goes on along the minus strand of DATCZF010000049.1, from coordinate 150 downwards.
CGGAGCGCGCGGCTTGCAGCAGGCGCGAAATTTCCGCCGCCTCGTCATCCGCGCCTTTGAACTGACTGCTTCGATACTGCAGGGTTGCATACTGCACGTCGATCAGGCGGCGGATTTCACGCTCCGTCCAGGTCGCAAATTTCTCGTTGC
>DATCZF010000048.1:0-2323 GCA_036526055.1 Woeseiaceae bacterium | reverse complement strand
TCGCAGGCAACTTGCGGACCCGGCAGCCAAGGAGTACCTCTCCGCAAGAATTCCGTTGAAGCGAATCGGCAACCTACCGGAGTTGGCCGGTCCGGTGTTGCTGCTCGCCTCGAATGCGGGAAGTTACATGACCGGCAGCACACTGACCATCGATGGCGGCCAGCTGTGCAACATACTCTGACGCGTTAGCCAGAACGCGGCACACGATCGTGGCAGTCCTGGAAACAAGAAGGTCGATTGCGATTGCCGGCAATATGGGCGCCGGCAAGTCGACCCTCGTTGAGTTTCTCGCGCAGCAATATGGTGTACGGCCATTTTATGAGCCGAATGACGAAAATCCTTACCTGCCGGATTTTTACAGGGACATGAAGCGCTGGGCTTTTCGCTCGCAGCTGTTTTTTCTGAGTAACAAGTTTCGCCTGCACCAGGAACTCGACAGGACTCCCGGCGTCGTCGCGCTCGACAGGACGATCTTTGAGGATGCGGAAATCTTTGCCACGGCGCTGCACGAAATGAAGAAGATCGACAAGCGCGACTGGGCGACGTACTGGGGATTTTACCAGGCGATTCTGGATGCGATCAGGCCGCCTGACCTGCTGATTTACCTGCGTTGCTCGATGCGGACACTGCGGCAGCGAATTCGCCTCAGGGGCCGGGCGATGGAAAAGGATGTGCCGCTCGCCTACCTCAAACGTCTCGATCGCCTGTACGAAAAGTGGCTGGCGTCATACACGATGAGCGAGGTCCTGATTCTGGACACGGACAACCTCGACTACATTCACGATCTCGTGCACCAGCTTGACGTCATGCGACGCATCGAGGCGGTATTGCCGCCGGAATGCTCACGGCCGGTTCGCTAGTTGCTGACCTGGTCGGCCAGCGCGTTAAAGAATTCGTATTCGTTGACAGCTTCCATGCCGACCGGTTTCGGTTGCGCTCCCCACATGGCCACGACCATTTGCTGTTCCGGAAATACGACAACGAATTGCCCGAAGATGCCGATGGCCGCATAAGCCTGCCGCTCCAGCGGCCACAGCATGTAGCCGTACTCAACACGTTCGCCGTTGATCATTTGCGGCTGCGAGGCTGCCTCGAGCCAGCCATCCGGCAGGGTTGCCTCGCCGGCGATTTTGCCGCCATCGAGCAGAAACAGGCCGAAGCGGGCGTAGTCGCGAAGACGTGCCGAGAGGCCGCTGCCGCCAATCTCGAGTCCATTCTCCGATTCCAGCCACCAAGTGGCATCGGCCTCCATTCCCAGCCGGGCCCAGAGTTTCTCGGACAGATAGTCAGCGACGTTTTTACCGGTCGCCGCGGCAAGCAGCGCTGCAACGACCTGGGTCTCGCCGGTACTGTAATTCCAGCGCGTCCCGGGTTCCGCCGCCCGCTCAAGGCCTGCCATCAACGCAAGGATGCCGCCGGGTTGCTGTGCAATTTGCGCTTCCAGCATTGCTCGCCGGTCGGATGAAGGGTCGGTATAGGTTTCGTTCCAGGCGACGCCGGAGGCCATTTGCAACAGGTGCTTTACCGTGACCCCCTCGTAGGCGCTAGCCCGCAGTGCCTCGACGTAATCGGTCACCGGATCATCGATGCTGTTGATGTAGCCGTCCCTGATTGCCATGCCCACGAGTGTCGCCGCGATCGATTTCACAACCGACATGGACATCCAGCGCGTCGTTTCATCGTTGCCGAGCGAGTATTTTTCAAAGATGACCTCGCCATCCTGGACGACGAGCATGCCGCTTACCCGGTTAAGCGACAGGTAGTCATAAAGGTCATACGATTTGCCAGCGGACTCAAAACGAAAGTTCTCCAGTTGCCGGTCAGCGGTCGGCAAGGCGTATATATCATTTCCTCGCTTAACGACCCGCGTGGGAAACAGGCGATCAATGTTGCGAAAGGTGTTCACCTGGACGTCGGGATAAAGCTGCCCGTCATAGACCTGGCGGACCGTGCCGATAGGCTCCGATGCATGTCGGTAAGCAATGCTGTCCTCATCGTGCGTGGTGCAGGCCGGCAACAGAAAACAGAGGGTGAGCGCAATGACTGCCTGTATTTGCAGTTTGTGCATGGGAGGCTCCTTCGCGTCGGACGCGGGTTGGCAGCCAGTTTACATCGTGCGACGCCAATGGACCCGAACCCGCGGCCAGCGCGTCGCAGCGCTCGTCTTGCAGTGCAACATCGTGTTGCGTATACTGACTTGCTTGTCGACAACAAGTATTTGTATAAAAACGCTGTAACTTGTTGTATTTCAGAGGTTTGTTCAGACTTTATCCATGGCTGACAGCTCCAGTAAATCTCCCGCGGAGGCAACTGCCCGAACCCA
>DATCZF010000047.1:0-3188 GCA_036526055.1 Woeseiaceae bacterium | reverse complement strand
GTTTGACGAGTCGGTCATCAAGCGATTACGCAGCTGGACCCGGTCGGAATTGCAGCGGCTGCAGCCGCTGCTTGTTGCACGTTTCAGGGAAGGGCGCGTGCGCGAATGCCACGGTGATTTGCACCTCGCCAACCTGGTGCGGCTGGCAAGCGGAATCCACGCGTTCGACTGCATCGAATTTAACGCCGACCTGCGCAACACGGACGTGTCCTGCGACAGCAGCTTTCTGGTCATGGACCTGATTTCCAGGGAGCGGCGCGACCTGGCTTTCGCCTTCCTCAACCGCTATCTCGAGGTGACCGGAGACTATGCATCCCTGGGCCTGTTCAACCTGTTCTTTGTTTACCGTTGCATGGTTCGCGCAAAAGTGGCTGCCATTCGTGCGGAAGAGCGCGACTTGTCCGATCCTGCCGGCGCAGCCGATATTGCGACCGTTCGCCTGTACTGCGAACTTGCCGAAACCCAGATCGGCGAACGCGAGCCCATGCTGATCCTGATGCACGGACTGTCGGCATCCGGCAAAACCTGGGCTGCCGGCCGCCTGATGACGGCATTGCCCGCGATACGGCTGCGTTCCGATATCGAGCGCAAGCGCTTGCATGGATTGAGTGAGACGGCTGACAGCGGGTCGCCGGTAGCGGGTGGCATTTATTCGCAGCAGGCCAGCGACGAACTCTACGGCCATCTGCTGCGCCTGGCGTGGAGCGTATTGCGCGCCGGGCATGACGTCATCATTGATGCAACCTTTGCCCGGCACTTGTGGCGCAAGAACGCCGCCAGCCTCGCACACGAAGCGAATGCGGAGTTTGCCATCGTCGAAACCGTTGCCCCGCTGGAGGCGCTGCGCTGCAGGTTGTTGCGGCGAGCCACTGCCGGCGCGGACGTGTCAGAAGCAACGCGGGCGGTTCTCGATTACCAGCTCGAACATACCGAGCCGCTGACACCCTGGGAGCAGAGCCTGTCCCTGACCTGGCGCACGGATGACGGCGCCTCAGCCGATACGGTGGTGGCCTTGCTGCGGCGTCTGAAGGTGCAGGAACTGGCCGCGACGAGTTTGCCTGACCGACCGGCACGGTGAGTGGCATCCCTGCCACTGGCTATACGGGCAAATGCGGATTACTGTATTAGGCGATCCTGCCGAGGATAAAAACATACAGCATGGCCGCCCGTGCGCGCGTCGGGGCGCCTGTACAGAATTTTGAACCACGGATAGCGCTTATGACGATTCCAACCACGCAACTGCTTGCCGAACTGCGGCGCGACCACGCCAACGTGTCATTGTTGCTCGAGATCCTCGAGGAGCAGTCACAACGACTGTTGGCGATGGAAAGACCGGACTATGACGTGATGGATGACATCATGCATTACATGACCAGCTTTGCGGACGCCGTACACCACCCGAAGGAAGATGTTCTCTATCGGCGGCTGCGCAAGCTGCGCCCCGAACTGCAGGGCCGCCTGCTGCTACTGGAGCAGGAGCATGCCGAGATCGGCAGGCTTGGCGTCGATTTGCGCAGCGACATCGAAGCCATTGAGTCGGAAGCCATGGTGAGGCGGGAAACGGTCTTTAACGATGCCCGCGCCTACATCGGCATGTTGCGCAATCACATGCTCTGGGAAGAGGAAGAGCTTTTTGTGCTGCTCGAGGAACTTTCCGGTGCGATCGACGACGATGACGACGACACCGCGATGCCGCAGGGCCGGGATCCGCTTTTCGGCGGCGAAGTCGAGCGCGATTTCGAGCGGCTTTTTGTGAGCATTCGGCAATCGGTGATGACGACGGACTAGCAACAGGAAAACCCAAATGAACATGAGTGATGTCTATGATGCGTTGCTTGGCGGCGCAATCATCGGGGCGGCAACCGGGATACTGCTGTGGTTTGACGGGCAGGTCGCCGGAATTCACGGCATTATCAATAACGCCATGGAACCGACGCTTGACGGGCGCGACTGGCGCCTGCTGTTCATTTTCGGTTTGTTCGCGGGAGGCTTCCTCTATTTCTCCGCGGGCGGCGATACCTTTGAGCTACGCACCGACACGGCATGGCCCATACTGGCGGTATCCGGATTCCTGGTTGGCTTCGGTACCCGCATGGGAGGCGGTTGCACGAGCGGACATGGCGTCTGCGGCATTGGCCGCGGATCCGTGCGATCAATGCTGGCCACGATCATGTTTATCGTCAGCGGGATCATCACCGTCACCGTGTTACGGCATGGCCTGGGGGTGGTGCTATGAACAACAGGATGCTCGTAAATATTGTCGCGCTGCTCAGCGGGCTAATGTTCGGTTTCGGCCTGGCGTTGTCAGAAATGGTTAACCCGAATCGCATCCTGGGCTTTCTCGATCTCTTCGGCGACTGGGATCCGACACTGTTGTTCGTCATGGGCGGCGCGGTGCCGGTATCCGCGATTTCCTACCTGCTGATTCGCGGCCGGAAAAAACCGCTGTTCGCGGAGAGCTTCATGATTTCGGCGCGCCGGGAAATCGACCGCAAACTGATAATTGGTTCAGCAATATTTGGCGTGGGCTGGGGAATTGCCGGCTATTGCCCGGGACCGGTCATAACGATGCTGTCGCTGCAGCTGCGCGAGCCACTGATCTTCATTGTCGCGATGCTGGCAGGATCGCTTGCCTGCCGGCAGGTCAGCAGGCCGAAAAACGGCTGAGTTTGGTGTCCGGGCGCGGACGGATTTGCGGCAGCGCTTATTACTTGCTGCAGTTCATGGCGCCCCAGTCGGAAATCTCCGCGAGGAAAATGACGCATTTGCTGGCTTCTTCCTCAGCGGTGCCGTAGCTTACGACCTTCAGCTGTAATTCTTCGACGACCGTCTTTGGTTCGTTATTGAAGCTGACGCCCGCCATTGCCGCCTCATCGTCGAGTATGCGGTAATCGGGGACAGTCTCGGAGTAGGCGGCGTACTTGTCGCCGCTGATGGCATTTTCGTCGGCCGACTGGCAGGCCGCCAAGCCACTCGCCAGCGCCAGGACAACGATCAGCCGGGACGCCCGCAAGGCGTTTCCACTGGTATTTCGATCAGCAACGACATTCATGTTCCACATGGTTCCATTACTCCCCCAAAAAATGAAACAGGCTGTTTTTGTTACAGCTTCGTTTGAAACGTAGCACAATTGAGCAAAATAGTTCCAGACTTTTGCAGGTATTTGAGCCGTTTGGCCCATGTGCAGT
>DATCZF010000046.1:0-8571 GCA_036526055.1 Woeseiaceae bacterium | reverse complement strand
TTCATCGATGCGCTTCCTGCAGCACTTTCTTCCCGGACAACCCCTCGAACTCAATGGACAGACCAGCGCTGGCGCGCTGCTCAGTGCGGGCTGGGAAAAGGGTGCAACGCTGTGGACGTCAGGCCTCGACCTCGAATGGAGCGACAGTTACCTGCGCCAGGAACAGGACCGGCCTACGACGGGCTCGCCTTTTCTGGTTGCGACGCGACCGGCGGGTAAACACTATGATTACACGGTGGGTGCGACCGGCGTAGCACCCTACATTCAGCTGCAGCGCACACTGAACGATCGACTCATGATCACTGCAGGATTGCGGCTGGAGTACGTTCGTTACGACTACGACAATCGCATGCTCGACGGCAATACCCGCGATGACGGCAGCGCCTGTGGTTTTGGTGGCTGCCTGTACAGCAGGCCGGCAGATCGAGCGGACAGCTTTTTCAATGCCGCGCCGAAACTGTCCCTGCTTTATACGCTCAGTGAATCGGCCGCCGCGTATGCTGCGGTCTCAAGAGGCTTTCGCGCCCCGCAATCTACAGAATTGTATCGTCTGCAAAGCGGTCAGACGGTCGCCGAGCTTGATTCGGAAAACCTCGACAGTTTCGAAATTGGGATGCGCGGCTCTTTCGCCGATTGGGATATCTCCGGCAGCGTCTACTCGATGCAAAAGACCCATAGCGTCTATCGTGATGCCGAAGGATTTAACATCAGCGACGGCAGGACTCGCCACCGAGGCATGGAGCTGTCTGCGTCCGGCGCGCTGTCCAGCACAATCAGCCTCGGCCTCAACCTGAGCTATGGGCAGCATCGCTATGACTTTGACCGCGTTGCTGAGCGCGGCGAGACCTTCGTATCGGGTGCCGACGTCGATACCGCGCCACGCTGGATGGCCAACATGGAACTTGGCTGGCGGCCCGCCACCGGGCTGGAAATTGCGGCGAACTGGAGCTACCTCGGTGAATATTTCACGGATGCGGAAAACCGGTTCCGCTACCCGGGACACCGGCTCTGGAACCTGCGGGCAACGCTGCCCCTTAGCGACAGCTTTCGCGTGATCCTGAGGCTCAATAATGTCGCTAATTCCTTCTACGCAGACCGCGCAGACTATGCCTTTGGCGACTATCGCTATTTTCCGGGTCGTGGCAGAGAGTTGTTCCTCGAGCTTGGCTGGACCGGCTAACCTTCGGTTTATACTGCTTGGGTGGGGCTTGCAATTACTCCATAATCGGCCGCACAACCTGATCAGTAAACGCAGTGCGAACCGCGGTACACAATGCGAGCTCGCAATTCCTGGCTGCCGGACAGTGAGCCATCCCGTCGCGGCGGTGTTTTTTTGCGTGAACAGGGCGCGGCTGCCGGAATCGGCGGCAAATTGACAATACGACAAGAAATTACGGAGCAAGTTATGTCTGAACCCTCTCTGACTCCCCCGGAAGGCGGCGCCAAGATTACTATCGAAAATGGCAAGCTGAACGTGCCGAATAACCCGATCGTCCCTTATATCGAGGGAGACGGAACCGGACGGGACATCTGGCGGGCGACCGTACGCATTCTCGATGCCGCAGTCGACAAGGCTTATGGGGGCAAACGCAAGATTCACTGGATGGAAGTCTATGCCGGTGAAAAAGCCAACAACCTGTTTAACAGCTGGTTGCCGGACAGCACCGTCGAGGCCTGCCGTGAATTCCTCGTTTCCATCAAGGGACCGCTGACTACGCCTATCGGTGGCGGCATACGCTCCCTCAACGTGGCATTGCGCCAGTTGCTGGACCTTTACGTCTGCCTGCGGCCTGTGCGCTGGTTCGTGGGCGTGCCTTCGCCGGTCCGAGACCCGGGCAGCGTCGATATGGTTATCTTCCGCGAGAATACGGAAGACATCTATGCGGGCATCGAGTTCGAAAAAGGCAGCGAGCAAAACCGCAAATTCCTCGATATGTTCAAAACGAATTTCCCGGCCGAATTCGACAAGATTCGCTTTCCGGACACCTGTGGCATCGGCATCAAGCCGATTTCACTGGAAGGAACAGAGCGCCTGATGCGTGCCGCCATCAACTATGCCATTGCCAATGGCCGCAAGAGCATCACGATGGTTCATAAGGGCAACATCATGAAGTTCACGGAAGGCGCCTTCCGTAACTGGTGTTACCAGATTGCAGAGCGGGATTTCCCGGACCAGACCTACACCTGGGATCAATGGGAGCGCACGAAAGCGGAACAAGGCACCGAGGCCGCGAACGCCGAGCAGGACGCCGCCCTTGCAGCCGGTAAAGTCCTTATCAAGGATGCCATCGCAGACATCACGCTGCAGCAGGTTCTGACTCGTCCGAAAGAGTTCGATGTCATCGCGACAATGAACCTCAACGGCGATTACCTTTCAGACGCGCTGGCTGCCCAGGTTGGCGGTATCGGTATCGCTCCCGGTGGCAATATCAATTACGTCACCGGTCATGCGGTATTCGAAGCCACGCATGGCACCGCGCCGAAGTATGCGGATCTCGACAAGGTCAACCCGGGCTCGCTGACATTGTCCGGCGAGATGATGCTCCGCTACATGGGCTGGACCGAGGCCGCAGACCTGATCATCAAAGGCATGGATGCGACCATCGGTCAAAAAGTCGTCACCTATGACTTTGCCCGCCTGATGGAGGGCGCAACCGAGGTGAAATGCAGCGAGTTCGCAGACGCGATGATCGCCAACCTCTAGACCGGAAATCGGGACTGGCTACAACCACTTTTGCGGGTGGTTGTAGTCATCCCAGCCATACCGCAAACTCAGGTAATGGCCGACTCACCTGACGCTAACGAATTTGCCTGCCGGATTGTCGATGCTTTTCGAGCATATAACGACGATTTCGGCGCGATTACCCGTCAAGCCAAACAGCGCTTCGAAACTCGCAACTGGATAGCCGGCCAGGCCGATGCCGCGGAACGAATTGACCTGTATGACAAGTCAGTCAATCGCGCGGTACACGTCCTCAAGAGAGATCTGGGCGATTGCAGCTTTGATAAAGCGCTGTGGCATCAAATTCGGGATGCCTACGCGCGCGAGATCACGGAATTCGCCGACAGCGAGTTCTACAAGACCTTCTTCAGTTCGATCACGCGGCGCATTTTTACGACGATTGGCGTCGACGAAAATGTGGAGTTCGTTGCCCTCGACGTGGAGCATGATGCCGCACGCGCGGGCTGGGCAAACCTGAGAACCTACTCCAACCGGGGTGAGCTGGGCTTTCTTATCGACGAATTGCTCTCGGACTATGCCTTTGCAGTTCCCTATCGCGACATCGATACGACGATCCAGTTTGTCAGCGCAGAAATAGAAGCTTATGTGCTGGCTTGTCACGATTCGTCGAAGGTCCTCAAGGTCGAAGCGCTGGAAGCGATCTTCTACCGCTCAACCCGGGCGTACATCGTCGGGCGGATGGAAGGTCGTGACTGGACGGCGCCACTGGTCATTGCACTGAAAAATTCGGATGAGGGAATTCTCGCCGACGCCGTAATTTTGTCCGACAACGACGTTGGCATGCTGTTTGGCATCACCCGGTCCTATTTTCATGTAGACCTCGAAACGGTCGGCGCTGCGGTTTCCTTTTTGAAGAGCCTGATGCCCAGGAAAGCGATTGCCGAAATCTACACGGTCCTCGGCCGGGCGAAACAGGGCAAGACAGAGCAATACCGCTCGCTGATGCGTCACCTTGAGGAGGCGCCCGACCAGTTCATCAGGGCGCCCGGCGACAAAGGAATGGTCATGGAGGTCTTCACGCTGCGCTCCTACAACGTCGTGTTCAAGGTCATTCGCGATCATTTTGCCTGGCCGAAGTCCATAAGCCGTCGCGGAGTCATGGACAAATACAGGCTCGTATTTCGCAGGGATCGCGCGGGGCGTCTCATCGATGCGCAGGAGTTTCGGCGCCTGCGTTTTCCAAAAGACACGTTCGAACAGGCATTGCTTGATGACCTGTTGAGTGAATGCGGGCAGACCTGCCGCATCGAAAATGGCGATGTCGTCATCGAACATGTCTACCTTGAGAGATGCCTGCGACCGCTGAACCTCTATCTCCGCGAAGTCAACGAAAAGCAGGAAATTCAGGCAGCGATAGACTACGGTCAGGCGATTCGCGACCTGGCGCGCAGCAATATCTTTGCCGGCGACCTGCTGTTAAAGAATTTTGGTGTGACGCGTCACGGCCGAGTGATCTTTTACGATTACGATGAGCTTTGCCTGGTTACAGAATGCAATTTTCGCAAGATTCCCACCCCCAGGGATGACATGGAAGAGATGTACGCAGATGCCTGGTTCTATGTGGGCCCGAACGATATCTTTCCCGAGCAGTTCATAAATTTCCTCGGATTTTCAGAAGCCGCCAAAGCGGCGTTCATGAAGCACCACGCGGACTTGCTGGACGCCGACTTCTGGAACGGCATCAAGCGAGCTCACGAATCCAGAGGCTTCCTTGAAGTCCTGCCGTACTCAGCCAAGCTGTGGACAGAGCACCGGGGAGGCCTGATTGTCGCCTCGATCAGCGAATCATGAACGCGGCGTTTCAGCCGGCGGCTCGAAGCCGATCGTTATAGCTGCGCAAAGCGGCAAGCTCGGCGGCCGTCGCCGCGGCGTCCCATCCACATTCAGCCGCTGCGAGCGCCGCAATCGCGTCATAATGCGCCTCGCCGTGATCCTCGGTAAGGCCCAGCATCATGCGACGGTGCACGATGTCGACGAGGGTTTTCGCTGACTCGGTTTGCAGGACAAACGCGACCTCGGCGCGCAATATCGTACGTGCGGCGTCCAGCGGTTCACACATGCCGGTGGACTTGCGCGCGAAGCCGATAAGGGCACTGGCGCGACCCCCATATATGGCCAGCAAGCGCTCGATGCCAGCCGCAGACAGGCCAGAGTGCTGTTCCAGCAGCCGGCGCGCCCTGGCAACGCGTCGCGCGCCAGGCAACAGCGTTCTTGCGGTTTTGCAGGGAGGCGCCGTCTTGCCCAGTAGCCGGAATACCAGGTTGACGGTTTGTTCGGACAGATGTCTGTAGGTGGTCAGCTTGCCGCCGATGATCGAGACCAGATTCTTCGCCTCGTTGCCGTGGCGCAAAATAATGTGTCGCCTGGTTATCGCCGACTCCGGGCCTTTTTCCCGGTAAGGCAGCGGCCGGACACCGGCATACGTGTAGTGAATGTCGGCTGGCTTTAGCCGGGCACGAGGAAAAACACGGTTGGTTTCGCTCAACAGGTAGTCGATCTCCTGCGCCGTGATACGCGCCGTACCAGGATCCTCATCGCAGCGAATATCCGTCGTACCGATGAGGTATTGGCCGTTCCACGGCACGATAAAAATTGGCCGGCCGTCGGCAGCCGCTTCAACGTAAAAAGCGTCCCGGGGCGCGCCGGTAAATTTACCGACGACGATATGACTGCCTTTCGTGCCTCCCATGAGCCGAGGGAACGGCACAGACGCCTTGGCGAGAATACGATCAACCCACGGGCCGCCTGCATTGACGACACAGTCAGCGGTCACGCATTCCTCGACGCCGGTATCGACAGGCTTGAAGCGCACGGCGCTCACGCGGGAGTTAACGATGTCGATAGCGTTTACCTCACAGCGCGACCTGAGCACGGCTCCCGCATGCTGCGCTGCGAGGACATTTTCGATTACCAGTCGCTCGGCATAGACCACCTGTGCATCGTAATACTGTGCCCCGCCCCGCAGTCCGGCGGGATTGAGCCCGGGCTCGAGTGCCAGCAGTGCTTTTCGGCCGAGAATTCGATGTCGCGGCAGGCTTTTGCCTATTGACAGCAAATCGTAGGCCAGCAGACCCAGCCGAATCGTCAGCGGGCTTCTGCTGGATGTGCGATAAAACGGAATATTGATTCTCAGCGGGCGCACCAGGTGCCCCGCTATTTTGCGCAAGTGCCGGCGCTCATGCAGCGATTCGTAGACCAGTCCGATTTCGCCATACTCGAGGTAACGCAAACCTCCATGGATCAGGCGCGTGGACCAGCTGGTCGTGCCACCGCCAAAATCATCCTTCTCCAGAAGCAGCACCCGCAACTTGCGCAGCGCGGCGTCCCGGGCGATACCGGTACCGTTGATGCCGCCACCAATGACGACGAGATCGAAATGTCCGGCTGATTTGTTCATAAACACATTGCCATTTCGGTTTGGCGCCAACTGTTACGACCAGCGACCTTAAACACTGCCCGGAAGCCTCGGACCAGCCGAAAAACCGCTTACGATCACCGGTCCCGGTCTTGCACAAACTCACGTTTTCGCCACCCATCGATGACGTTTCCGTCGACTCGGCATCAGGACATGCGAAACCGGCACGCAAGGCGCACGTGGACCAGGGTCAATCGCGAAACACATTGCGCCCGCAATCGCCGCACGCATTCCTCGCAGATTTTTACGCACCTCTCGCAGTGCTGTTTGCGCAAAGCATATCAGGAACGCCTTATCGCCGTTGCGGGCGATCATCGGCTCGTGTCTCGCGGAACGCCGAAAGCTTCCGCAGAAACCAGTCCCTGGCTGCAACCGGTCTTTGGCCGGGACAATCAATCCGGTATGGCTCGCCACTCCAGGAACTGCTGCTGGCGATACGATCGATGAACTCCTCGGCAGAGTCGTAGTAGCGTCGGCCGCGCTTCCGCTTCATTTGCAGGTGCTTTGCTGCCGCCGCACTGTCATGAGCTTTGCCATTTCGCAGAAAGCTGCAATCGCTGTTTCGAACGCTGTCGAGTAAATAATCGATTTCGGCATCCATGTCGGCGGAATATCCGAAGCCAGCCGCTAACAGGATGCTGAGCAGCGCGATTTTGCCGAGTAATCTCATAACCTGTTTAAAGCACCCGCAGGACTGCGGTAATCGGGTTATGGTCAGAGCTGTGCACTGTTGGCGTCCTGGCTGCCACTGTCTGCAAACCACGCATGAACACGTGATCAACGTGCTTGCCAAAAAACAGGGAGCGCTGATCATTCGGTATGCGCAGTGATTGCAACCCGGATGTTAGCGCCAGTTGCTGTACTTCATCGAGACGCCCCTGGTTCCAGGTATTGAAATCGCCCGACACGATAACCGGGCCCTTGTGCACCGCCAGCAACTCCGCTATTTGCCCGAGCTGTCGGGAAAAGGTATCGGTTCCCAGCGAAAAATTAATCGCGTGAATGTTGATCACAGCGAGCGTTTCCCCTGAACCAGTCAGCCCGTACTCGGTCACATTAGTGGCTTTAGTCGTACGCAACCAGGGCTCACGGTATTCCAGGTGACACTGGGTCAGCGGCCGCACACTGCTCAGGGTGGCGACTCCGCTTTGCCCGTAGGGACTCGAAAAGCCGGGAGCGAATGACACGAACGGCATCGGTGAATAGTGCCCTAGCTCCAGACGAGTTGGCACCGCTTCCTGCAACAGCACGAGGTTTCTATCCTGGCTGATGGTCGTAAAGTCGGTCTGCCACCGGCTTCGTCCCGCCTTTTGGGTATTCCAGCTCAACAAACGGATGTTGTTGCGATCCAGCTCGCTGTCGCTCTCCTCGACTGAGCCGGCAAGCAATTGCTCGCAATGAGTGGGATCCGCCGTTACCCGGTGCGCTGGGGTGTCCGTTCGATCCGTGGCATATGGCAGAACGTTAGCCTGGTGCAGGCCACAGCCAGCCAGCATTGCGGCAAGCAGCAACCCGCCTGTGCCCATAATACGTCGCTTCCAGTGATACGAATTCACGCTCATTGCCAATGCGATTTACCCAATAACGATCAATTGCGCAGCGTTTCTCGCCCGCAGCCCTGATGCCTTTCAACGGGTTTTTTCCGAAATGAAAAACAGCACTACATGCCTGCCCACTGGCCAGGCACCGCCGCCCGAGCAAGCTTTCCCGATTGCCGTTACTCGGTATCCAGATCCTGGCTTCTGATCGACATTACCGGACAATTGGCTTTACGAAGAACTGCCTCCGTCGTGCTACCGAAAAACACATGACTCAACCCAGTGTGCCCGTGAGTCGTCATCATAATCATCGAAGCATCAATTTCCTCAGCATAGCGAACGATCTCGGCAAATGGCACGCCAACAATTACCTTGGTTTGCACGCCGGTCAGCTCGGCCAGTTCCTTGGCTGCAAAATCCTGCAGTTGCTTCTGGATTCCGGCAACTCGTTCTTCGATCGGCGGCAACTGCACCATTGTCCCCCAGCCCGCATCGTACGTGTAAATCTTGGGATCATGCACGACGTAGAGGCAATGCACGCGGGCGTCGAGCGCTTTCGCCATGCGCCTCACCCAGGGCAGTGCGGCCTTCGAAAGCTCGGAAAAGTCAGTCGGATACAGAATACTTGTGCGTTTGGTCGTCATCGAAACGTCCTCTTCGGCACATCCATGAATGCCGTACCATAATCCTGCAAGTCATCGCCCAATCGGATTCGTAGATTTACGTACAATCCTGCCAACATTAACCAGCAAAATGTCTTGAATAATCCGCATTCTATGCTTCCCCCACCGCGAGGCCAGAGGTCGGCTGGTCGACTTCTCCGAACTGCAGGGCAGCCAGCCTGGCATAAAGCGGATTGGAACGAATCAGTTCGT